>JAVVFK010000203.1:0-4529 GCA_032251015.1 Elusimicrobiales bacterium | reverse complement strand
CCGTGCGCGTCTCTGTGGAAGGCTTTGCGGAGATGCAAAGCCTGGCCGAGAGCTTTAACAAGATGGTCGAGGCATTGAAGGAGACCCAGGAACAACTGGTGCAGAAGGAAAAGCTGGCCGTATTGGAGAAACAGGGCGTTTTAAGCGGGATAAAGCTCTTCAGCGTGGATTACGACAAAGAAACGGGGTTTAAAAAAGAATTAAGGGTTACCGCGCAGTCCACGCTGGTCGCCTTCCATGGCCCGCTTGAAACAGGGCGGCTGACGGGCGCGACGAAGGAAGAGGTCTTGAAGGAATTTATCGTAAAATCCCTTACTTCGTTGACCCTCACGAGGAAACTGAAGCTGATGAAGACCGCTTCTTCGGGGCGTATGTCCCCGGAGAAAAAGAAGATAATGGACGAGGCGGCGGAGGAACTGCGGACATCGCAACTGGCTAAAAAAGCCCTTAAAGTGGGCCGGCTGATGCCGGATTTTTCTCTGCCGGACTCAACCGGCAGGACGGTAAGGTTAAAAGACCTCCTTAAAGACGGCCCCGTTATACTGGCTTTCTACCGCGGCAGCTGGTGCCCGTACTGCAACGCCCAGCTGGCCAGCTACCAGGAACACCTGGGCGCTTTTAAGGCTAAAGGCGCGCGGCTGGTAGGCGTGACGCCGGAGAAGCCCGACCTGACGGCGCTCATGCGGGACGGGAAAAAGCTGGGATTCACAATTCTCAGCGACGCTGATAATAAACTGGCGAAAAAACTGGGGCTTGTGTTCGGCGTCCCCGCTGAACTGAAAAAGCTGTATCTCCAATTCGGGATAGACCTTGAAAAGAGCCAGGGCAATCCGGACTGGGAACTGCCCGTACCGGCCACTTATGTCGTGGCGAAGGACGGCAGGATAATTTACGCCTTCGTGGATCCTGATTATACGCACCGCGCCGATCCCGAAGACATCCTGAAAGCGCTGAAATAAGGGACCGGCGGCCGATAGCCCGCCGGGGCCGTAGAGACGATTTTAAAATCAGAAAAGAAAAACGGAGGAAACATGTCATTTAAAATAGAAACAGCCGGGACTGCCCCGGAGGGTTCCAGAACTATCCTGGAAGGCTATCAGAAGAAGCTGGGCTTCGTGCCGAACCTGATGGGGGTCATGGCGGCCAGTCCCGCCGTGCTGGAGGGCTACCTTGCTCTTGGTGCGGCTTTCGATAAGACTTCTTTTACTCCGACAGAGCGCCAGGTAGTCCTGCTGGAGACCAGCTATGTCAACGGCTGCACGTACTGCATGGCGGCGCATACCGCCATAGCCAGAATGCAGAACGTCCCGGAATCCGTGGTAAACGCTATCCGCTCCGGAGAGACGGTAGCCGACGCTAAACTTGAAGCGCTGCGCGCTTTCGTCCGTTCCACGGTGGAAACACGCGGACATCCCGACCCTAAGGCGGGCGCCGCGTTCCTGGCCGCCGGCTATACGCAGACACATATCCTGGAGGTACTGCTCGGTGTGGCCATGAAGACGCTGTCCAATTATGTTAACCACGCCTCGGAGACCCCGCTTGACGCGGCTTTTTCCGCCGCGCGCTGGGCGAAATAGGCGGCCTGTTGCAAATAAGACGGAGTTGCAGACGCGGCGGCGGAATAGAACTCCGCTGCCGTGTCCTGCGAACCGGACTTTTCACCGCTTTGGGATATTTAAGCCGGAAGGAGAACGCAGAACTTATGAAGCTGATCCAGATCCCACTGTTCGTTTTAGGTTTTGCCGGCCTGGCCGTAAGCTGCGCGTCGGCGGCGGGAGAGCATGCGCACAAAAGCGGCGCGCTGGCGGTCATGCCGGTGCTGTACCATATGCCCGACACAAAGCTCGGCTACGGCGCGATGGGCGGCTATTTCAAAAGACTGTCGGAGACGGCGCAGGCGAGTAATGTTCACGGGATGTTTTCCTATACCGAACTGAAGCAGTTCAACACCCTGCTTATGGCGGAATACTATCCTGCGAATAAAAAGACCTATTTCATGGGATATGTGCAATATCTGCATTTCCCGGACGAGTTCTACGGAATCGGGAACAAGGCGGGCGAACTGGAAAAATATACCGCGGATATTACGATATTGGAGCTTAACCCCGCTTACAAACTGTCTCCCTTGTTGAGGATCGGGCCCAAATTGTATTACAGGAAAGAGAAACTGCCGGTGACCGAGGAGGGGAAAACCCTGGCGCAGGGGGCCGTTCCCGGCGCGGGCGGCCTTAATGAATTAGGCCTCGGGCTTACGGTCGTTTCCGACGGAAGGGACGATGTTCTTTTCAGCCGGAAGGGACATTATTTCGAAGCGTCCTACCTGACCTTTAACAGGCCTTTTACCCGGGATTATGAATACGGAGTCCTGCGGCTGGATCTCAGGAAGTTCTTTTCACTCCCCGGCGGTTCGGTGCTCGCCCTGCAGGGCGCCGGAGAGTTCGGGCGCGGGGAAATACCGTTCCAGATGCTCCCCCGGCTGGGCGATATCCTGAGGGGCTATAAAAAAGCCAGGTACAGGGACCACAATATGCTCGCGGTCCAGGGAGAATACAAATTCGGCCTGGTGAAAAGCGTGATGGGAGTCCTGTTCGCTGGCGCGGGCAATGTTTACCATAAATTCGGCCGCATCGAACTCTCCAACGCCAAACTCGCCGGCGGTGCCGGGTTAAGAGTAAGGTTAAGCAAAAAAGAGGAGATCAACCTGCGGCTGGATTACGGGAAGAACAGCGACGGCGGCGGGGAGCTCTATTTTATGGTCATGGAGGCGTTCTGATCCCCCCGGCCCCGGGCCGAGAAGGGAGGCGGCCGCTTGAAAATAAGAGCAGGGCCGTCTGTTGGATGCGCCGGGGTCAGCCCAGGATCACGGACAGGCTGCGCCGCAGCGCCGGCTTGAGATCCTTTTGCCGCGTTAGCAGCGCGCCTTTATGGAAGGCGGCACAGCCGGCCTTACAGGCTATGGCGCCGGCCAGCGGTATGGCCCGCGCCAGCAGCCGGCGGATGTTGGCCACGTTCTTATGCAGCGTGGCTATCACCTTGACCGGGTCTACTTCTTCGCCGGCTTTCCAGCAGTCGTAATCGGTCACCAGCGAGACCGGAGAGTAATGCAGGCCGGCCTCGCGGGCCAGCTTGGCTTCAGTGGCCACGGTCATGCCGATAACGGAGTAGCCCTGCCGGCGGTGGTATTCGGATTCGGCCCTGGTGGAAAAGCCGGGGCCTTCCATGCAACAGTAGGTGCCGCCGAGACGGGTTTTGATGCCCAGTTTCTTCGCCTCGGCGGCCAGCAGGCGGGAGACCGCCATGCAGAAAGGTTCGGCCAGCGGCACGTGGCCCACGGCACCCGCGCCGAAGAAAGTGGAGCGGCGCAGCCTGGTCTCGTCCACGAACTGGTCGGGGAAAAAGAAATCGCCGGGAGCCAGTTCCTCTTTGAGGGAGCCCACGGCGCTGACCGAAAGCAGCCTTTTTACGCCGAGGGACTTGAGCGCCCAGATATTGGCCGGCTGGTTTATCTCGGTGGGCAGCAGTTTGTGGCCGCGGCCGTGGCGCGGCAGGAAGGCCGCCTTTACGCCGCCGAGGCTGCCCAGGATAATATTGTCGGAAGGCCGGCCGAAAGGCGTTCTGACGGAGACTTCCCTGACTTTGGAGAGGTCTTCCAGGGCGTAAAGCCCGCTGCCGCCTATGATGCCGATCTCGGCCGATATTTTTTTAGTCATTGTGGTCTCCTGTAGCCCGGCGGCGCTTGTCCGCGTGAAATATTCTAGTAAATCCGCCGGCCGGCATTCAGGGCGCAGTTTTAAGGTATTTAAATGTAGAGGGAGGAAATCATGAACAAAATGATAGAACTGGCGGCGCTGGGGCAGTCGGTCTGGTACGACAATATCAGCCGGAAGCTGCTGGCTGGCGGCGAACTGAAAGAACTTATAGATTCCGGCCTGCGCGGCCTTACCAGCAATCCGGCCATCTTCGAGAAGGCCATCGCCGGAGGCGAGGGCTACGGGGACGATATAAAGGCGCTGGCGGCGCGCGGCCTGTCCTCCCGGGAGATCTACGAGGAGCTGGCCCTCGCCGACATCGGCCGGGCCGCCGACCTGATGGCGCCGGTGCACGCGGCCGCCGGGGGGCGCGACGGTTTTGTCAGCATAGAGGTAAGCCCGGAACTGGCGCGCGACGCCGCCGGCACCGTCAAGGAAGCCCTGCGGCTGAAGGAGCGGCTGGGGCGGGCCAACGTAATGATAAAAGTCCCGGCCACGCCGGAATGCCTGCCGGCGGTGCGCGAACTGACGGCGGCTGGCGTGAGCGCCAACGTCACCCTGATCTTCTCCGTTGAGAATTACCGCGCCGTAGCCGCGGCTTACATCGCCGGCCTGCGGGACCTGCTGGGCCGGGGCGGAGACCCGCGCGGAGTCTCGTCCGTGGCCTCTTTCTTTGTCAGCCGCATAGACTCGGCCGTGGACGCCGACCTGGACCGGCTTGGCGCGCCGGAACTCAAGGCCCGCGCGGCCATAGCCAACGCCAAAGCCGCCTACCTCGCC
>JAVVFK010000202.1:0-4591 GCA_032251015.1 Elusimicrobiales bacterium | reverse complement strand
GCGGCAGGTGGGCAAAACTTATCTTGCGATAATGACGGGGGAACTTAGCGGGCCGGTCACGGTCGATCAGCCTTTGGGCGACGACGAGGACAGCCCGGTGTACTGCAAAGCCGGCGTAAGGCCGGACGGCCAGCCCGCGGTGACGCGCTTCGCCCCGCTTGCCACGGGGGGCGGATTCACGCTGGCGCGGGTCGTCACCGGAACGGGCCGCATGCACCAGATCAGGGCCCACGCGCAATGGCTGGGGCACCACCTGGCGGGGGACAAGGTATACGGACCCGACGCCCGCTGCTACCTGGATTTTCTCGACACCGGCTGGACGCCGGCCCTCGAAGAGAAACTGCTGCTGCCGCGCCAGGCTCTGCATTGCGCGGAGATAGATATGCGCGAAGCGGGACTGGAGCGCGTGTTCACCGTGCCGCTGCCCGCCGACCTGACCGATTTCTGCCGGGCCCGCGGGCTTCCGGTGAACGCCGCCGCCGGCCCGGCGGCGGACCTCCCGCGTTAAAAACGCCGCGGATTTTTATACAATATCGGCAGGGTTGAGGGTAGGGAGACGGCAGCATGCTTCTTCGTTCCTTAGTTATCGTATTGCTCCTCCTCACGGCGGCGGCTCGGTCGCACGCCGTCACCGACGAGGAGCGTTTCTATAATATAGAACGCACATCGCTCGAGTCGCTTCTCAACACAAAGACCTCGGTGGCGTCGCGCACGCCCGTCGAACTGCGCAAAACGCCGGGAATAGTCACCGTCATAACGCGGGAGGATATAGAACTCTCCGGCGCCAGGGACCTCGTGGATATCCTTCGCCGGATCCCGGATCTCGAATTCGTCTCCGACGTACAGGGGAACATAGGACTCGGGGTGCGCGGGAACTCGGTGATAGAGGGAAAAGTGCGGATGCTCTGGGACGGGCTGACGTACAACGAGGCGCTCTACGGCACGGTCCAGTTCGACAGGTTCCCCGTGGACCAGATCGAGCGGATAGAGATCATCAAAGGCCCCGGCTCGGTCATATACGGCGGGCTGGGCGAGATGGCCATCGTGAACATGGTCACCAGGACCCCCGCTTCGCTGGACGGCGGCCGGGCTTACGCCGCTTACGGGCAAATGAAAGAGGCCCGGGGCAGGGCGTTCGGCGGCTACCAGTTCGGCCGGGTATACGGCGACGCCGGTTTCTCGGCACTGGCGCATATCTCCAAAGCGCAGCGCAGCGACCGTACCTACCGGGATTTCTCCGGCAATTCCTACGACATGGACGGCAACTCCGGCCTGGACTCGAAGAACCTCAACCTTTTCCTGAAAAAAAACGATCTCAGCGTCCGGTTCATAGCCGACGACTATTCGCTGCTCGAAAGGGACCATTGGGGAACGGTGCTCTCTACGGGCGCGACACGCATAAAGTTCCCCGTCTATTCGCTGGAAGGCAAAACCTCGTTCGCGGCCGGCGCGGACCTGCGCCTGGAACCCAGGGTTTCTTTCCAGTATTCCAAGCCCTGGAACGAGAACGACGAGCACTTCCCCTACGATAAGACCGTCAGGCACTATACCGGGAGCCTCACCGCTTTTTACGAGCCCGGCGGGGCGCTCAGCGTCCTGGCCGGCGCGGAGTTCGAGCGGGAGGATATAAAGGTGGGCGCCCGCACCTCGGCGGACGCCTCGTACGGCGGCGGACGCGACAAGGCCTGGTTCGAGAACCTGGCGCTATTCGCGCAGACGAGCCTGGACCTTTCCGTTTTCACTTTCACGGCCGGCGGCCGGCTGGACTCCCATTCCAGCGTCGGCTCCGATTTCTCGCCCCGGCTGGCCGTGACCAGCCGCGTCGAGGACTTTCATTTCAAGGCCATCTACAGCGGGGGCTTCCGCGAGCCCACCGTCGAGAACCTGCGGCTGACCCCGGGCATACAGCCGGAGCGCACGATAGCGGCGGAGCTGGAAGCGGGCTATAAACTCAACGAGAACCTTTTCTTCTCGGCGAACGTTTTCGATATAAAGATAGACAGGACCATTCTCTATCAGAGCGGCCCGGTCGAGAACTACGTCAATTCCGGCAGGACGGGGACCCGCGGCTATGGCCTGGACCTGAAATTCGACAAGGGCGGCGATCGCCTGGAGCTTCTCTATTCGGCTTATTCCGCCTCCCGCAACACCGTCGCCTATACTATGCCCCCCGACGTCAAGTCGGCCATGCTGGGCCTTCCAAGGCATAAGGCCGTACTTAATTCACGCTGGGCCCTGTCCGAAGGGACGACGCTGTCGCCTTCTCTGATCTACCTCTCCCGTCGCTACGGCTATTCCGCCACGGGGGCGGTGAAAGCCTACGACGCGTCCCTGCAGGCCGATATCTATCTGCATACGCGGGACGCTTTAATAGACGGGCTGGACCTCGGGCTGGGAATATACGACGCTTTCGGGACCGGGTACAGCTATATACAGTCTTACAACGGCGGACACGCCCCGCTGCCGGCCGCCTCGCGCGAGATCATGCTGAAGGCGGCCTATGCTTTTTAAGGGCTTCGCTTTCCGGGCGCTCGCGCTCATGTTCGCCGCGGCCGGGCCGCTGTCCGCCGACGACACCGTCGCGGTACTCTCCGACACATCAGGCGTATATATGGAGGCCTTCTCGGCGTTCCAGAAAGGACACGGGAAGAAGGTCAGTTATTTCGACGTTTCCAAAAAGCGGCCGGTGATCCCGTTCGGGACTCGCACGGTAGTGGCGTTCGGCTCCAGGGCCGCCGCGCAGGAATATCCGCCGGACGTTAACCTGGTCTACACCATGGCGCCGGGGTTCATAAAGAAGCGGACGGAAGGCAAAGGCGCCACGATAAAGATCGGCATGACGACACCCCCGGATATCTTCCTGGCCAGGCTCAGGGAGATACAGCCTTCGATGAAGTCGCTGCGCGTCTTCTGGCGGGCGGCCGGTTATTCCGGGCTGCCGGCCGAATACGCGGCCGCGGCCGCGCGCGCAGGCCTGGACGTCAGCGTGGTGAAAGTGAAGAGGGACGAAGAACTTCCCGACATGCTGCGCGCGGCTATCGGCCGCACGGACGCGTTCTGGCTGCCGCCGGATCCGCTGCTTATATCGGAGCTGACGCTTTCGATATTCATAAAATTCTCCCAGAGCAGCGGCATCCCGATGTACGTCTCCACCAGCGGGCTGGCGAGGAAAGGGGCCTGCGCTTCCATAGGGATAGGTTTCGCCCAGCTGGGAGAGGCCGCCGGAGCCGCGGTCAAAGAACTCCACGACGGCAAAAAACTTCCCCGGGCCATCTACCCGGAAAAATACCAGCTTACGCTCAACGGTACCGCGGCAAAATACTGCGGCCTCGATTTTGCTCCCGAAGTAATGGGCGCGGCGGACCATTACTTCCCATAACCGGGGAAAATACCGGGACCGGCCGGGACGCGTAGCGCGAACGCACTCCCCGCGCTATTGCTACGGTAAATGGAAAGTTTTAGAATGTGCACCGGCGCCTTCATCCATGCGGATACTGTAAAAACGTATATGACCGAAACGAAACAAAGCGCCCAAGGGAACTTCTGGGGCGACTTTTTCTTCCGGAAAAAGCCCCCGGCGCCTCCTAAAAAGACCGCCGCGCAATATATCCTGGGCGTATCCATTTCCGCGGAAGGCTCCTCGGCCGCCGTGCTCGGGGACGGGAAAGTGATATTCAGCGCCTTCGAACCGCCGCCGCCGGCCGGAGGGTACCCGGCGGCCTTCCCGTCCGCGGTCGTCAGCGCCGCCCTGGAAAAAGCGTCGGAGGAGGAAGGAGAAATACTCGGCGTTAAAGACCTCGCCGCGGTCGCGTTCTGCGGCAAGCCTCTCCGCGAATATTCCCGTTTCCGCGGAGAATGGATGTCCCGCGCCCCGGCCGGGTTCGAGCGCTTCATGGATACGGCCCCAGCCGCGTTCAACAAGAAACGGCTCGGGAAAGGACTGCTGTCCAGGGAACTGGCGGCGGTATCCTGGGGAGAACTGCCGTCCCTGCTTATTTACCCGGAACATCAACTGGCCTGCGCGGCCTCGGCTTTCTACGGGTCTCCCTTCCAGGACTCGGCCATACTGGTCCTCGACGGCCCCTGCGAAGGGTCCGCGGCCGCGATATGCCTGGGATCGGGCGAGAAGATAAAGACGCTCAGGGAACTGATATATCCCGATTCGCCGCAGATCCTCTCCTCGTCGCTGGCGGATTACGCCGGGTTCGGCGGAGACTCCGCCTGGGAACTTTTCACCGTTCCCGGGGACGCGGGAAGCAGGGCCCTGGAATACTACGCCAAAATTACGGAGAATCTGGCCGACCTCAGAGAAGACGGATCGCTCAGGCTCAACGGACTCTACTTTTCCGCCGCCGAAGGCATGAAACCGGACCACGGGCGCTGGCGCGCCCTCTTCGATCTTCCGCCCCGCGGCACGGCGGAACTCAGCGGGGAGCACCTCGACTTCGCGATAGCGGCCAGGATGGCTATAGAGGAAATAGTATTCCGTCTCGGGGCCCAGGCGAAAAGACTGACCTGCTCGACCAACCTGTGCCTGTGCGCCGGAGTGGAGCTTAAACTGGCGGCCGAAGGTAAACTCAAAAAAGCCGGC
>JAVVFK010000201.1:0-4621 GCA_032251015.1 Elusimicrobiales bacterium | reverse complement strand
TCTGAAAGTGTACGGGTCAGAATCTTAAAGGTAAAGAGCGAGGAGGCAATTATGAAAACGAACGAAGAGCATACGCTGGGACCGTGGACGGTACAGGAGGAGTATGACGGGGTCCTGCCGGTTGAGGGGTGGGACGAGGGTTTAGGCGATTATGTGGAGATAGCGCGGGTTAGTCTAGACATACTAGAACCGGAGCAGAGGGACGCCAACGCCCGCCTAATCGCCGCCGCGCCGGAACTGCTGGCCGCCCTTGAAATGATACAAGAGGCTTTTGTACATAAGCCCGGCGACGTAAAAGGCAACAAGGCGCGGACCGCGCCGCTTAAATACGCCAATGCGGAATTTTCCGCCGCGCTGACCGCCGCCCGCCTGGCAATTGAAAAGGCAAAGGGGGAGAAATGAATATCAAAATTGTGAAGGGCGACCTGAACGGGGGCCGGCTTATGCTGACCCCCGAATGGGCCACTAACAGCCTCTGGGCCGCGCGGCGGCGTGTCCTGGCGAACGCCCCGGCCGAATGGTCCCCGGCGGCTGTCGCGGCCGTGCTGCGGGTTAAGCCCGACCAGGTAGAAGAGCGGCTGACGCTAGACATGGGCAAGCATGTCTTGCCGTCCGTAGACCTTTCCGCCCTTGTGATGTTCAAGCGGACCGGATGGCATTACAAACTTCCGCCGGGCCAATACGGCACGGGGCTTTGTATGACGGAACAAGCGATGTACCAGGCGGAGGATGGACGCAAGATATACCTTGACCGCCGGTACGCCGACGGCCTGGGAGGCGTATTCTCCGGCCAGGTATGGGCCTGCGACGTGCTTAAGCCTGTAGTCTGCGACGCCTGCGGCGATAAGCCCGCAAGCGTCGAAGAGGTAGACTTTATATTGATGCCTATGCGGTCCGCCGTACCCGGCGAGGACGAAGCCCGCCAGGCGGCAGAAAAGGGGGACAAATGACCGCATTAATCATGCCGGGCCGCAAAGTGGCGCGGCTTACCGGGGCCGCATACAGGGGCCACCCCATCGTCGTGGAGGTCCAGGCGCAACTGTTGACCTTTAGGCTTAAAGGGAAGCGGACCCGCTACACGTTATCCATCGTGGGGGCGTTCGAGCACGCCGGCAAGATAGCCGCCCACGTGGAAGCCAAGGAGCGCAAGGCCCGGCGGGCTGAACGGGCGAAACTGCGCAAAGCCGGGGCGCTATGAGTGCGCCCCGCCACGGTAAGATTAAAGCCGCGCTGCCTATTTGGGAGCATGGCCGGATCGTGGGGCATAGGCTCCATATCGTAGTGGACGACACGCTTTTCGGCGGCTTTACGACCGTTGAGAAAGTAAGACCCTTGCGCCGCAAAGGCGGCGCGGGGGTCCAAACCGAAGAGGGAGGAAATACCAATGGGCGGATATAATACGGCAAGAAGCGGCCCCGGCGGCGAGGATTCATCCTTGGACGCGTGGGAGTACGGCGAGAGCCGGGAAGCGATGTACAGGGGCTATTACGGGCCCGCCAATGCGGCCCAGGTGGAGGACAGGACTAAGAGGCTGCGAACCGTCCGCTGTTGCTACTGCTGCCCCCGATGGACCTATGGCCTGCGCCGGGTTCCGGTGGTGGGCCGCCTGATAAAGAAGTTATGGCCGCCGCATATCCTGGGCGTTGACTACGGCCCGCCGTACACGGACCGCGCCTGCGTTCGCGCGGAGAAAAACCTTAAGGCCGAAGAGCGCGATTTTGATTTGCGCCTGCGGTGGAATACCAGGTGGGCGGAGTGGAAAGAAACCGCCGACACGTTATCCATCGGGAAGGGCGGAGGCGGCCGCGCGGAGTGGATCCGGCGCTATCAAGCGGCCCGGAGATTCTATATGCTTTCCGTCGTAGCGGCGGGCGGGGAGTAAGGGCAGTTGACAAAACGCCGGGGCATTTGATAGTGTACAAAAGAGGAAAACATAAAAACAAGGAGCCCCGCCCCCGACCCAAGACCCGGGGCCCTTGTTGCCGGAGAGGAGAGCGTGATGACTACCAAAGCCAACGACAAAGGGGAATCCCCCATCGACCCCGAGGCCGTAACATATTACAGCCTCAAAGAGGGAGCGCAGCGTACCGGGCATAACCTCCATTACTTCCGCCGCCTGTGCCGTGCGGGCCGTTTCGCCTGTACCGCCGACGGCTGCCATATAAAATTCACCTACGACCAGTTCTTCGCCCTGCCCCCGGCGGCCCCGAGGATTAAAGGGGCGGTCGCGGAAGATCTCGACGCCAAACTAGGGGGGCTGCTGTGAATCCATCTACCCCCGCGACCGCGACCGAAACAGAAGCGGCGAGGCGCGCAGCCATTTCAACCCTGGCCGCATCGGGCCTTACGCTGTTCCCGCTTACGCCGGGCGGCAAGGAGCCGGAGCGCGGCTGCCTTTGGCGGTCCCTCAATCCCGGCGCGTACCGGCTCGACAACCTCCACGGCAATTACGGCGTGGCCCTGCGCGCCTGCGATCTTGTCATAGACGTAGACCCCCGCAACTTTAAGCCGGGCGACAAGCCCCACCTGCGGCTGCTCCAAGACTTCGGTATCGCCGGCAAGGTCCAGACCACTTTCATAGTCCGTACCGGCAGCGGCGGGCTCCATATTTACCTGCGTAAAGACCAGGCAGCGGCGGTACGGAAAACCCTTAAGGGTAAATACGCCGGCATAGATTTTCTGACCGAGGGGTGCTACGTGGTCGGCCCCGGATCCATCCACCCCGATACCGGGGAGCCCTACACCATAGTTTCCGGCGGGCCCGCGCAGCTTCTCGAGGCCCCGGCCTCCCTCCTCGCGGCCCTCAAGAAAGAGCCCGCACAACTGCCGGGAGCAATGGGCGAGGGCCTCAAAGGGTACAGCGATGACGAGGGCGCACAAAGCCGATTCAGCGACTACCTGCGGGGCGGAGCGCCCCTGGCGGTCCAAGGGGAGAACGGGGACCTTACTACCTATAAGGTAGCGTGCGCGGGGCGGGACCTGGGGCTTTCCCCTGCCGTAACGTGCGAATTGATGATGGGCGATTGGAATAACAGGTGCCTGCCCCCGTGGAGCGAATCGGAATTGCGCCTTAAGATCGTCAACGCCTACAGCTACGCGCAGTCCCCGCTAGGGGTGAAAGCCCCCCAGGCGGACTTCGACCGCATAGCCAAAAGCGCCGAGGATATCAAGGCGGAACTGGCAGCCAAGGAGCAGAAGGACGCGCAGGAGATCTCCTGGGTGCTCGACAAAAATCAAAAGCCGGTCCGCTGTTTCTTCAACCTGCTCAACTTCTTCAAAGCCCCAGAGGGCGGGCTCTTCAAGGTCTTCGGGTACAACGAGTTCACGGCCAACGTGGAGTTCACCAACCCTGCCCCCTGGCATAAGGGGCGCATGCCGCGCTTCACGACCATCACCGACCACGATCTGAAACTATTAAAAGCCTTCTTGGTGAACCGCTACGCCTATGAGGTTAAGCTTGGGGACCTCGACGAGGCCATATCCGTAACGGCCGACCAAAACCGCTTCCACCCCGTGCGGGAGTACCTACTAGGGCTAAAGTGGGACGGCGTCGAGCGCCTCGACCATTGGCTGACCAAGTATGGGCACGCTAAAGATACGCCTTATACCCGCGCGGCGGCCAGGAAGATGATCTGCGCCGCGGTAGCCCGGGTATTCAAGCCCGGCTGTAAGTTCGACCATATGCTAGTCCTCGAGGGCGGGCAGGGCATAGGCAAAACGCAGCTCTGCAAGCTGCTAGGCGGGGAGTGGTACGGCGACCTGGTCGTGGATCCGCACAACAAGGACACCATCGCCTCCATGCAGGGGAAGTGGGTCATCGAAATGTCGGAGATGGAAGTCACGCGCCGGACAGAAATGAACGCGCTCAAGGCTTTCATCAGCCGCGAGATAGACAAGACCCGCCTGGCCTACGGGCGCAACTCCCAGGAGTATCCCCGCCAATGCGTTTTCATCGGCAGCATAAACCCAAAGGCTGACCGCACCTACCTCGAAGACACCACGGGTAACAGGCGCTTCTGGCCCATAGAGCTGCGGGGTAAAGTGGACTTGAAGGGTATGCGCGAAGTGCGTAATCAGATATACGCCGAAGCCGTCGCTGCCCTGCGTGCCGGCGAGACCTTGTATTTCGACAACGACGCGGTAAACGAAGAGGCGCGGGCGGAAGTAGCCGAGCGCCACGCGACCCACCCCTGGGCGGAGCGCGTGTCGGCCTGGCTAGGGACGCCCGTCCTTGGCGGTGGCGTGGGCGCTTCGGAGACCGAAGGGCCGATACTGCGGGAGTTCGTAACCGCGCGCGACGTGTTCATAGACTGCATAGGCGGTACGGACTTACGGTTGGACAGGAGAGCCTGTTCAGTCATAGCGGACGTCATGATAAAGCTAGGGTGGGGCCATGCCGTGCGCAAGGTAGACGGCCGATCGGTGCGCGGGTACAAAAGGCCCGTTAAACCTGCGGGCGAGGAGGCAGGGAAATGAAAAGCACTAAGTATATACGCGGCGTAGACGCCGGCAGCCCCGACGGGGACGTCACGGTCCACATGCGTTCCTTCGCCGCCTCCACCCTAGCCGAGCTCGAAGACGCCATACTCGAAACGGCTGACCGGATCCGCCACGCCCGCGC
>JAVVFK010000200.1:0-4631 GCA_032251015.1 Elusimicrobiales bacterium | reverse complement strand
CAGGGTGGTGGAGAACCTGCAGCCGCGTCCCGCGTCCGCCATAATCTCGGAGATGCAGCCCGACGCGGCGGCGGCCCTCCTTTACCGCGTCCCTCACGCCCACGTGGCCGACATCTTCCGCCACTCGGGCGAGGATTTCGTAAAGACGATCCTGCCCCTGCTCGAGAAGGATTTCGCCGGGAGGATAGCGGAGAACCTCAGCTACCCCAACGAAAGCGCCGGCAGGCTGATGAGCACCGACTTCCTGTCCTTCCGCAAGGAACTCAAAGTCGGGGAAGTCATAGCCCGGCTCCGCTCGATGGCCAAAAAGCACGCCCCGGCCAGTTACTGCTACGTGGTGGGGGAGGAGAGCAGGCTGCTGGGAGTGCTCAACATGCGCGACCTCCTGCTGGCCCCGACGGACACGCCCATAGAGCAGGTCATGCTGCGCGACGTATTCAGGGTCCACCCCTTCGCCGACAGGGAAGAACTGGTCAACATCTTTTCCAAGAAGCATTTCCTCAGCATACCGGTGGTCGACCACGGCGGAAGGATGCTGGGAGTGGTCAACACCCGCAACATAATCGAATCCACCGAGGAAGAGGCCACCGAGGACCTGCAGATCCTCTTCGGCGCCAGCGCCGAGGAACGCCCCCATTCCACCGTCGGGTTCAAGGTCACCCGCCGCCTGCCGTGGCTTTACGTCAACCTGGCGACAGCCTTCCTGGCCGGCGCCGTCGTCGCCATCTTCGAGGACATGATAGCCCGCATCGCCGTGCTGGCGGTCTTCCTGCCGATAGTCGCCGGCCAGGGCGGAAACGCGGGCACGCAGACGCTGGCCGTGGTGCTGCGCGGCATGGTCATGCGGGAGATAGACGCCAGGCCCGGCGCGCGCCTGGTCCTGACCGAACTATGGGTGGGCCTGATCAACGGCGCGCTGATAGGCGCCGTCACGGCCGCAGCCGCCTGGGCCTGGAAAGGCAACCCCTATCTCGGCCTCGTCGTCGGGCTGGCCATGATAGTCAACATGGTGGCCGCGGGCCTGAGCGGCGCGCTGATACCGCTGACCATGAAGCGCCTCGGCTTCGACCCCGCCCATTCCTCGGGCATCTTCCTGACCACGGTCACCGACGTCCTCGGCTTCTTCTCTTTCCTCGGCTTCGCCTGGCTGTTCCAGGCAAAACTCATCTGAGAGGTGCTCCATGCGTAAGGTCGCGATAATAATGGGCAGCGATTCCGACCTGCCGGTAATGAAGGACGCCGCGCGGGCGCTCGACGGGTTCGGCGTGGGGTACGAGGTCAAATTCCTCTCGGCCCACCGCACCCACGAGGAGACCCGGGAATACGTGGCTTCCGCCGCGAAGAACGGCATAGGCGTTATCGTCGCCGGCGCCGGCGGGGCCGCCCACCTGCCGGGCGTGATAGCCGCCATGACCAACATGCCAGTAATAGGCGTGCCGGTAAAGGCGTGGAGCCTGGAAGGGCTCGACTCGCTGCTTTCCATCGCGCAGATGCCGCCCGGCATACCGGTGGCCACCGTCGGCATAAACTCGGCCAGGAACGCCGGGATACTCGCCGCGCAGATACTGGCCGTCGCCGACGAAACCCTCCGCGCGAAGCTGGTGGAAGCCCGGCTGAAGATGCGTTCGGACGTCATGGCCAAGAACGAGCGGCTTGAAAAAGAGGGCTGGGCCGCCTACCTGGAAAAAAATAAAAAATGAAAGCCCTGCGGGCCGATACACGGGGGCTGAAGCGCGCCGCCGCCATCCTGCGGCGCGGCGGCCTCGCCGCTTTCCCTACCGAGACCGTCTACGGCCTCGGGGCCTCGGCCTTCGACCCCGCCGCGGCCGCCAAGATCTTCGAGGCCAAGGGCCGCCCGCATTTCGATCCCCTGATAGTCCACATCGCGGACCTGCGCCAGCTGCGCTCCGTCGCGGCCGAAGTCCCGCCGGCCGCCGCGCTGCTGGCCCGGCGCTTCTGGCCCGGCCCGCTCACGCTCGTGCTGAAAAAACGGGCGGCCGTGCCGGACATAGTCACCTCCGGCCTGGCCACCGTGGCGGTAAGGATGCCCGCGCATCCCGTCGCCGCGCGGCTTATAAAGCTGGCCGGCCCGCTGGCCGCGCCCAGCGCCAACCGCTTCGGCGCCCTGAGCCCCACCACGGCGGAGCACGTCCTGCGTCAGCTGGGACCCGAAGGAGTGGCGGTCATAGACGGCGGCCCGGCCCGCCACGGGATAGAATCCACCATCGTCGCTTTCGAGCGCGGCCGGCCCGTCGTGCTCCGGCGCGGCGCGCTGCCGGACGCCGAGATCGCCGCCGCCTGCGGCCTGCGAAAAGTCGCGCTTGCCCGCCCCGGCGCCAAAGTCCGCGCTCCCGGCCAGCTCAGGACGCATTACGCGCCCGCGATACCCCTTAAGCTCATAAAACCCGGCGCCGCCGCCGATCCCCGCGGCGCGGCATACCTGGCCTTCCGCCGGCGGCCGGAGGGAAAATTCAGGCGCGTCGAAGTGCTGTCTTCCTCCGGCGACCTGCGCGAAGCCGCCGCCAATCTCTTTTCCGCCCTTCACCGCCTGGAAAGTTCCGGCGCGCGCGTTATCTGCGCGGAACGGGTCCCCGCCAGGGGGCTCGGCCTCGCTATCCTCGACCGCCTGCGCCGCGCCGCCTCCCGTTAAAGCCGCAGGGGGGCCTATATACCGTCTGGGTCCTAAAACGGCCTCCTCCTGGGCCCTGTTTCCCTTATACCCCCGGCCCGCGGCCGTTATACTATCAGTATGATAAAGAAAGCCATGCTCGTTTCCGTCATAACCTCGCTCACACTTTCCAATCTTAACGCCTCGGATTTCGACCTGGTCTCTATGGACCTCGATACCGTCCGGGCCGTACCCGCCGCGCCGGCCCCCCGGGCGGAAACTAAGAATTACTACCTGGCCGACGATACCTACGACCCGCTGCTGGACGGGACGTCCCGCGACGGCGAGAAGATCAACGTCATAGGCGGCACCATAGACATCCCCGGCGTGGACGGCACGCTGGACTTCGCCCGCCGCTTCCGCCAGGCCGGCTACCAGCGCCACGACCTGCAGAGCGACGTGGCGCTGACGGTCTATACCAAGAACCTGCCCAAGGTCCTTTTCCAGGTGCTCTTCGGCATAGCCGAGGACAACGGCAACCCGGACGGCGGCACCTATTCGGACCAGAACCCCGTGGTGGAGGACCCGCCGATAGCCATGCCCACCGAGGCGGACATACTCGCGCTCGACGTTCCCGAGGCCGAGAAGGAGCGCCTGCTGGTGCAGCTGCGCAACTCTAAACTCCACCTCGAAGGCCGCATAAACCCCTTCCGCAAGAAAGAGATGGTTAAGATGTACCAGCAGATAATAGTGGAAGAACGGGCCAACGGCATAGAACCTTTCTTCGGCGAACCGCACGAATGGAGCCCCGAGTTCCGGCAGTACTGCCGCGACAAGGGGGAGATGATACCGCTGGTCTTCACCAAGCTGCTGACCGCGCTGGCCTCGGGCGTGACCTCCCGCCACTTCAAGACCGGCACCGAAGAGCCGCTGATATCCTATATACTCACCCGCGGCGAGGCCTCCGTCACCATAGACCAGCTTTTCCGGCAGTCCTACCGTCTCAACCGCGGCGACGTGTACATGGCGATACTCACCATAGAGAACATCCTCGGCGACAACTGGCGTCACCCGGACCGCGACAAGCTGGCCGTGACGCGCAAGCTGGCCAATATCAACAACTTCTACCAGGGACGCGGCGACAAGTTCGGCGCGTGGTACCACTTCCACGGCATCATGCTCTACGGCTACGTGCGCGGCGGTTTCAGGGCCGCGCTGATAGGCGGCATAGAGACCGCCGGCTCGCACGTCCTCAACAGCTCCCACGACCAGGGCAGCGAGCAGCAGGAGGACTACGTCAACTCCACCGGCGGCAAGATCGGAGCGCGGCTGGCCAAGGTGATGAAGGAAAAGGCCTACGACACTTTCACCGCCGACAGGAACTACTGCGACCCGAACGTCTACCTGGACCTCACCGAGGACTGGCGCGACCGCATCGAGTTCGTGGAGAGCAAGGACTTCAAGGCCACGCTCGACGACGCCCGCATGTGGCTCAAGCCCCTCTACCGGGACTACCTGGACTGCCATGTGGAGATAATCTACAACGACTATACCGGCAAGCTGAACTCTAAATACATCGTCAAGCGCGACCACGTGGACTTCAAAAAGGGGAAAAGCAAACCGATACTGATAAACCCGCTGCACGAACTGGTCACGGCCCGCGCCTTCATCTCGGGCTGCCTGGCCTCGGAGACCCCCGTCGGCACCAAGTCCATGGGCGGCGTCCCCGCGCGCGGCGTCTGGGTCGACCCGGACTGAACGGGCCCGCGCGGCCCTACGCGGGAAAAACCGCCCGCCGCGAGCGGGCGGTTTTTTTTGCTAAACTTTTCCCGTCAGCAAGGAGGACTCATGCAGAACTTCGTTTTCGCCAATCCGACAAAGATAATCTTCGGCCGGGACTCCATACCAAAACTCGGACCCGAATCCGCCAAGGCCGGCAAAAAGGCGCTGTTCGTATACGGCGGCGGCAGTATAAAGCGCAACGGGGTCTACGAGGCCGTCGCCTCGGCCCTTAAGAAGAACG
>JAVVFK010000001.1:0-33048 GCA_032251015.1 Elusimicrobiales bacterium | reverse complement strand
GAGCATCGTAAGCGCGAGGAGCGAGAGCCGAGGACCGACGCGCTATGCGCGCGAGTCCGTGTCCTGCGTGCTGGCACACCGGCATTCCCCCGTCATAGTTATTCCTATTTCAGGACTTTGGAAACCAGCGCGGACCAGTAGGCGGCGCCGATGGGAAGGAGTTCGTCGTTGAAGTCGAACCTGGGATTGTGCAGCGGGGCGGGGGCGCCTGCGCCGGCGCCGGCGAAGACGTAGCAGCCGGGTTTTTCGCGGAGCATGAACGAAAAGTCCTCGGCGCCCATGACCTGCTTCACCGTTACGACGTGATCCTTGCCGGCCAGGCCGGCGGCGACTTCGGCGCAGACGGCGGTCTGGGCCTCGTCATTTATCGTGGGCGGGTAATTGCGAAAGTAATCCACCTGCGCCCGGGCGCAGTTGGCGGCGCAGATGCCGTCGCAGATCTCGCGGATGCGGCGCTCTATCACGTCCTGCGTGGCCGGGCTGAAGGCCCGGACCGTACCGCGCATGAAGACGCTGTCGGGGATTATGTTATAGGCTTCGCCGCCGGCGCGCAGGATGGAAACGCTGACCACGGCGGGTTCTACGGGGTCTATGCTGCGGCTGACTATGGTGTGCAGCGACTGCACTATGGCCGCGGCGGTCACCACCAGGTCCACGCCCGTATGCGGCATGGCCGCGTGGCAGCCGTGGCCGGAGAGCGTTATCTCGAACTTATCGGAACTGGCCATCATCGGGCCGGGGCGAAGGCCGAACTGCCCCAGCGGCAGGTCGGGCCAGTTGTGCATGCCGTATACGGCGTCGCACGGGAATTTATCGAAGAGCCCCTCTTTCACCATCTTGGCGGCGCCGCCTCCCCCCTCCTCGGCGGGCTGGAAGATAAAATGGACGGCGCCGTCGAAGTCTTTTTTGGAGGCCAGGTGCTTGGCCGCGCCCAGCAGCATGGCTACATGCCCGTCGTGACCGCAGCCGTGCATACGGCCCTCTGTCCCCGAACGGTGGGAGAAATCATTGGCCTCTTTGAGGGGCAGGGCGTCCATGTCGGCGCGCAGGGCTATCGCTTTTTTTGACGAGCCGGCCTTGAGCGTGGCGACGACCCCGGTGCCGGCCAGGCCGGTATGCGGCTCCAGGCCGAATTCCTTAAGCTTCTCCGCTATGAACGCGGAGGTCCATTTCTCCTCGAAGGCGGCCTCGGGATGGGCGTGCAGTTCGCGCCGCCAGGCGGTCATCTCGGGGACGAGTTTCTTTATCTCTTCGGGGACGTTCATGGGAGGCTCCTTTCTCTGGGAGAAATATTAGCACTCCCCGGGGCGGGGCGGCAAATCGGGTCAATGCGGGAGGCTGTTGACGAAGATGGCGGCCAGGAAGCCGAGCACGGTCATCATGCCGACGGCCGGGCCGCCCTGCTCCGTGGCCTCGGGCAGCATGGTCTCGGCTATCATCGCCAGCGACTCGGGGATGCCGTCTAGCAGTATGCCCAGCCAGATGGCGAAGGCCGCCCCGCCGTGCTTCTTATGCTCGTCGCCCAGCTCGCTTTCGGTCGGCAGCAGCGCGCCCAGCGGCAGCGAAACGGCGCTGAGCGCGCCGTATTAGAAAGCGTATACGGGCTGTTCCATATCCCCCGGACAATATTGGCACCGTTGCGGCGGCCGCCGCAATCGCCCGGAGCGCCGACAATTGAAATTAACCCTTTTATGTTATAGACTGGTCTTCGTTCAGGCCTTGCGCCGGCCAATTAGGGGACAATATGAAAAACGATGTCAAGAAACTCAAGGGTATAGGGATCTTCAAGAACTTTTCCGAGGCCATGCTGGAGGAATTCTCCGAATTCTTCAGCCAGACCGAGTATTCCGCGGGCGATATAGTTTTCAAGGAAGAGGAAAGCGGCGACACCCTGCTGGTGGTGGTCGGCGGCGAGATAGTCATAGAGAAGTGCCTGGATAAGACCAAGAACGAATTCAAGACGCTGGCCATACTGGGCAAGGGCGATTTCTTCGGCGAGATGGCCGTGCTGGGCGGGCAGACCCGCTTCGCCCAGGCCAGGGCCGCCAAGGAAAGCGTGCTCTACGCCATAAGCCGGCCCGAACTTATAAACTTCATCAAAAAGCATCCCGACGCCGGCGTGAACGTCTTCACCGAGATAACGCGCATCACGCTCGACCGGCTGCAGCACACCTCCAACGAACTTACCATGCTCTTCGATATGAGCAAGCTGCTCATGAAGGAGCACAAATCGGCCCCGGTATTCATTACCCAGACGATAGACGAGATCAGCAAACACCTCAAGGGCTCCTGGAATATAAACGGCTATATAAAGAACCGCTTCGACGAGAGCTACGACCTGGTCGCCTCCAAGGAGAGCTTCATGGGCGACATGGCCGACAAGAACGTGAAGTCCGACCGCGCCAGGCGCAAGGGCTGGATGGACAACCGCACCTACCTGATGGCTTTCTCCAAGGACGAGAGGACCTTCGGCTACATAACGCTGACCAGCGCCAAGGAACTTTCCGAGAACGAGAAGAACAACCTGACCACGATCTTCGACACCGTCTCGTTCATCGTGGGCTCCATGGTGGCCAACATCAACTATTGGACCGACGCCATACTCAGCGCGATAGACAAGGGACTCATAGACCCCAAGGACGCGAAGCCCTGATAGCTGGGCTGCGGCGCGACGGGAAGCCGGGCCAGGGGGCCCGGCTTCTCTATTTCTTGAAGGCTTTGAGCGAGAAGAGCAGCGGCAGGGATTTGCGCGAACCGGGCAGGCGGTAGAAACCGTCGCGGCCCTTCTTCATGCCCTTGAAGCGCTCCCAGGCGCAATAGGGGAACTCGTGGAGGAAATCCAGCCGCAGGCCGGCGGCTTTAACGGCGCCGAGTATATCTCCCATGGGGTGACACCACTCGTATGTTGGCGGCATGGTTTTTTTGGGCCCGTCGGTATAGGTGTATTCGGGCGGGACCCAGGCCGGGCCCTCGTTGAAATAGGGCAGTTCCTGGGTGCGGCCGTCCATGGCCAGAATATTTGTGAAAGGGTGAGACTCGGCCAGGTAGAGGAAGCCGCCGGGCCTGAGAAAATGGGCGGCCACGCGCATCCAGCGTTTTATGTCGGCTATCCAGCACAGCACGCCGTAGGAGGCGAAGACTATGTCGAATTTTCCTTTCGCTTTCAGCGCGCGGGGCAGGCGGTAGACGTCCGAGAGGACGAAGTCGGCCTCCAGGCCGGCGCGTTGGGCCAGGCCGCGCGCTTTGGTTATGGCCTGGTCGGAAAAATCCGCGCCCGTGACCTTTGCGCCCAGCCGCGCCCAGGAGAGCGTGTCCATGCCGAAATGGCACTGCAGGTGCAGCAGGCGCTTCCCTTCGACCGGGCCGACCTCGCGCCGCTCTATGGGAAGCAGCACATTGCGGCCGCGCAGGAATCCGTCCACGTCGTAGAAGCGGGACGCCGCGTGCACGGGGACCCGCGCGTTCCAGCTCTTGAGATTGGTTTTTAAGTACTTATCCATCGCCTTACGGTGACAGTATACAATTTCAGACCGGCGCAGGTTGACAGGACGCGGCCGTTTTACTCTAATCAGGTGAGCAGGGGGGATCCATGAAAACAGAGATAAGCGTAAGGCTGACCGGCGAGGCCGGCCAGGGTATAGTTTCAGCCGGCACGATATTCTGCCGCATGTGCCGCGACAGCGGGCGGCACGTCTTCGCCATACAGGACTACATGTCCCGCATACGCGGCGGCAACAACTTCTTCCAGGCGCGCGTCTCGGCGCGGCCGGTGTACGCGCCGCGCGATAAGGCGGACGTCGTAATAGCGCTCGACAAGGAAGCCGTCGAGGCCAACCGCGGCGCGCTGGCGCCGGGCGGCGTGCTGCTGCTGGACGCGGCCGCTTTCGGCATGGAAGCCGGAGGCGAAGGCGTCCTGGACGTGCCGCTCTACGCCATCGCCAAGGAATGCGGCGGGCCGATCTACGCCAACGCCGCGGCGCTGGGCGCGCTGGCCGCGCTGATCTGCGCCGACTTCGAGGAAACGGCGCGCGGCATAAACCGCGAGTTCGGCTCCAAGGGCGGGGAGATCGCCGCCAACAACGTGAAAGCCGCGCGCAAGGGTTTCGACTGCGTCTCGGCCGGCGGGCGCTCCTGCGGCTTCCCTCTGGCGGCCGCCGCACACCGCAGGGACTGCCTCATAGCCGGCAACGAGGCGCTGGCGCTGGGAGCCATCTCGGCGGGCTGCAAGTTCTACTCCGCCTACCCCATGTCCCCCTCCACCGGGATAATGAACACGGTGGCGGACTACGCCGCGCGCTACGGGATAATAGTGGAGCAGGCCGAGGACGAGATAGCGGCCGTCAACATGGCGGTCGGCGCCTCGTTCGCCGGCGCGCGCGCGATGACGGGCAGTTCGGGCGGCGGTTTCGCGCTGATGTGCGAAGGCGTGAGCCTGGCGGCGATGACCGAGACGCCCGTGGTGATAGCGGTGGCGATGCGCCCCGGGCCGGCCACGGGATTTCCCACCCGCACGGCGCAGGAGGACCTGGAGTTCGTCCTGCACGCCGGCCACGGCGAGTTCGCCCGCGCGGTATATACGCCCGGTTCGCCCGAGGAATGCTTCCTGGCGGCCAAGCGGGCCTTCAACACCGCCGACCGCTTCCAGCTCCCGGCGCTGATACTGACCGACCAGCACCTGGCCGAATCTTTCATCAACATAGAGTTCCCCGACCAGAAAGCCGAACCGCCCGACCGGGGCAGGATCGCGGGTCCCGACCACAAGGGGCCGCGCTACGCCTGGTCCGACGAGGGGGTCTCGCCGCGGATCTTCCCCGGCAGGCCGGGGCCGCTGGCCGCCGCCGACAGCGACGAGCACGGCCCGGAGGGACATATAACCGAATCCGCCGGCGAGCGCGTGAAGATGACGCGCAAGCGGCTGCATCTCAAGATGGCGGGCCTGGCCAAAGAGGTACTCGAGCCGGTCGTGGCCAACGCGGGCGCGCCCACCATGCTCTGCGGTTTCGGTTCCACCCTGGGCGTGCTGCGCGAGGTCTGCGAGGCGGTACCGGACACCGGCTTCGTTCATTTCCCGCAGGTCTGGCCTTTCCCGTCGGAGGCGGCGCTGGCCGCGCTCAACGGGGCCAAAAAGGTGCTGACCGTGGAGGGCAACGCGTCCGGCCAACTGGCCCGGCTGATGCGCCGGGAGACCGGGCTCGAGCCCGACGGCTCGGTACTTAAATACGACGGCCGCCCTTTCACGCTCGACGGCGTGCTGGCGGAACTCGAAGGAGGCGATCATGGAGCCTAAGGATTTCGACTCTTCGGACCCCGTGGCCTGGTGCCCGGGCTGCGGCAATTTCGGCATGCAGGGGGCTCTCAAGACCGCGCTGGCGCGGCTGGGCCGCGACCCGCGCGACATACTGCTGGTCTCGGGCATCGGCCAGGCGGCCAAGTCGCCGCATTACGTCGGGGCGGGGTTCTTCAACGGCCTGCACGGCCGCTCGCTGCCGGCGGCCGCGGCCGCGAAGATGGCCAACCGCGACCTGACGGTCATAGTGACCACCGGCGACGGCGACTGCTACGGCGAGGGCGGCAACCACTTCATACACAATGTCCGGCGCAACGTGGACATCACGGTCATAGTGCACGACAACCAGATCTACGGCCTGACAAAGGGCCAGGCCTCGCCCACCTCGCAGCCGGGGATGAAGACCAGGATACAGCCGGCCGGGGTCGCGGCGGCGCCTTTCCTCCCGCTGGAGACGGCCCTGGCGCTGGGCTGCGGCTTCGTCGCGCGCGGCTATTCCGCCGAGAAGGACCACCTGGCGGAGCTGATATTGGCGGGCATAGCCCACAAGGGCTTCTCGCTGATAGACGTGTTCCAGCCCTGCGTGTCCTTCAACAAGCTCAACACCTACGACTGGTTCTCCAAACGCGTATATAAGTTGGGCGCGGACCACGACTCCTCCGACAAAGCCGCGGCGATGCGGCTGGCGGAGGAGCGGGGACGGCTGCCTATCGGCGTGATCTACAGTAAGGAAGGACCGACCTACGGCGAACTGAGCGGGACGGACGCCCTGGAGCCGCCGGCCCGGGCCGAGGTCGAGAACATCGACATAGGCCCGGTCCTGGCGGACTTCCGCTGACTATTTGAGTTTCTTGTCGATGTGCACCCAGGCGTTGCGCAGTTCCACGGTCATGTGCCTGAGTTCCTCGGCGCTGACATTGTCGCGGCCGGCGTAGCGCGCGGCGACCTTGTCCACTATGTCCAGGTAGGTGTCGCGGTCTATGCGCCGCATGTCCTCCATCTTCTCCAGCACCTCGCCTTTCATCTTCAGCGCCCAGCCGCGCACCTTGCGCTTGGCTTTGGCGCCTTTGTCCCCGCGAAGAAAATAGGCCCCCGCCGCGGCCAGCGCGGCCAGGCCCACGCCCGCACCGATAATTCCTTTGTTTTTGCTCATGGATCTCTCCTTGTCGAGGCCGCCCCCGGCGGCGCTACGGGGATATTATGCGACAAATTACGGCCCGGCGCAAATCCGGGCGTGAAAAAACCGCGCGGCGCGCGGCCGTTCACGGACGGTTCAGAATTCGCTGTTGGAGATGCCGGCGTAGATCAGGGCGCCGCCGCGCAGCGAGGCCAGGACATTGGCTATCTCGCTGTTGGCCACGGCCAGGCAGCCGAAAGAACGGCCGGCCTTGTAGCTGCCCTCGCGGACATAGTCGGAATCATGCAGCACCACGGCCCTGGACAGGGCTTTGGAGTTGGTGGAAGAGAGGCCGTGCAGCCGCATCGATCTGCCGTGCTTGCCGGTGTAGAGGGCTCCCGTGAGGTAGAAACCCAGCGAGGACGTCCTGGAATTGGGCACATTGCTGAACCTGGTGGCGTAGCCGTCGTTGTCCGGGTCCGAACCGGTGCCGTGGGCCACGTGCAGGGCGTGCGAGGTACCGTCGACCAGGTCCAGTATCCAGAACCTGTCCAGGCTGGAGTGGGCGGCGAAGTCCACTACGCCGATATAGCGCTTGTTGGCGAACTTTCCCGAATTGGCGTAAAAATAATCGAGGGCTTTGCGCTTGAGGTCCTCGGGCACCGCGGGGCCGCCGGCGGCGGGACGGGGCTGGCCCTGCTGGAAAGAGGGGGTCTGCGGCTGCTGCTGGAAAGGTTCGGCGGGCAGGGAGGCGGAGTCCAGGGGTTCATAAACCTGACCCTCGACATAGGTCTCCTGTTCGGTGTCGTCCGCCAGTTCGCCTTCGTACTCGGGCACCTCGGCGACCGGGTTGGCGATCTCTATGTCGCCGTTGGCGCCGAAAAGCAGGCGGAAGAAATGGACTATGGCCGCTATAAGGGGGCTGGTGGAAGCCTTCACTTCCGGGGCCGCGGCCGGCTGTTTGCGGCCGGAGACGACGGGCCCGGCCGAAGCGCGGGGAATGGGCGCGGTTTTTTTCGCGAGTGAGGAGGTGTCGATATTTATGTTCTCGGCCTGGGCGCGCATGCGCTCCATGCTCTTGGCCTGAAGGACGCCGGTTAAAGCGAAGGTAAGCGCGAAAGCGATGTTGAGCGTTTTCATATCTCCTCCTCACATAGTATGCCTCGCGCGGGACCGCCATGACAGAGAACAAGGGCCCAGCCCGCGCTGGGCCCTATGGTCCTCTTGGATGAAAGAGAAATATCAGAACGAACTGTTTGCCAGGCCGCCGTAGATCAGAGCGCCGCCCTTGAGGGAGGATATGACATTGGCTATTTCGCTGGCGGCCACGGCGGGGCAGCCGAAAGAACGGCCCTGCTTAACGTTGGCCTCCCGGACATAGGAAGCCTCGTGGATGACGATGGCGCGCGAGAGCGCGTTGGAATTGGAGGAGGAGAGACCGTGCAGCCGCATCGACTTGCCGTGCTTTCCGATATAGGTCTCGCCGGTGAGGTAGAAGCCCAGCGACGACGCGTTGGAATTTGGGGTGTTGCTGAACGCCGTAGCGAATCCGTCGTGGTCGGGGTCGGAACCTTTGCCGTGGGCGACGCGGATGGCGCGGACCGAACCGTCGCGCATGTCCACTATGTAGAAGCGGGTCCTGCTGGAATGCTGGGAAAAATCGATTATCCCCATAAAATCCTTATTGGCTATGCGGCCCGAATTGGAGTGAAAATAGGCCAGGGCTTTGTCCATGAGGTCTTCGGGGATCTGCGTGAACTGGGTGTCGACCGCCTTGATGCCGGAGGTATGCCGGGAAGGGTTCAGGGAAGCGGGGTCCAGCGGCTCGTAGACCTGCTCCGCGTCCGGGTCGCCCTCGACCTCGTCCTCCAGTTCGCCGTCCACCCGCGGCGCGTCGGCGACGGGGTTGGCTATATCCACCCCGCCGTCGGGAGTGAAGAAAAGCCGGAAGGGGTCGGAGGCGCGCAGGGATTCCATTTCCCCCGCGGCCGAAACGGCGGGGAAGACCAGTGCCAGAACGATCATCGCGGTTTTCATAAGTTCTCCCGCTCATAGTTTAGCGCGCGGGCATTGACAGAAAAAGGGCAGGAGGGCCCAGGCGGGCCTGGGACCAAGGGTCCCGGCAGGGCGCGAGTCGGGATAAAAAAAACCGCCCGCGTGGGAACGGGCGGTTTCGCGGGCGGCGGGGGCCTTACCGCAGCGCGGCCTCGAAGTCCAGGAAGTAGACCGAAACCTTCTTCACATAATCCCTGGTCTCCCTGAAAGGCGGGACATCGTTGTATTTCTTCACATTGCCGGGGCCGGCATTATAGGCCGCTATAGCCATCCTGGTGCTCTTAAGAGCGACGGTTTCGGCGCTGAGGTCGGCCTGCGAGCCCTGGCCGAACTCTCCCCACAGGTACTTGAGATACTTGGTCCCGTATTTGATATTAAGGGCGGGGTCGAAGATCCTGGAGGTATCCTTCATTCCCATCCACTTGGCGGTGGAAGGCATGAGCTGCATGAGACCGCAGGCGCCGACCTTGCTTTTGGCGTTCGGGTTGAAAGTGGACTCCTTCTTTATAACGGCCAGTATCAGAGCGAGGTCCACGCCCTGCGCGTTCGACTCGGCGGTAGCCTGCATCAGGTAGGGAATGCTGGACTTGCCGGCGATGGCGACGGGCTCTTCCGCCGCGGACCTGGAGTACTCCCCGGTCTCCGCGAAAGGCGCGCGGACGCGGAAATATTCCTCTTCAGGCATTGGGTCGGAGGGCATGGAGTACTCGTCGGCCTCCTCCGCGGAGGGGACGGCTTTCAGCGAATCTTCCGATATAGCGGGGACGGAGGCGATCTCTTCGCCGGCGGCCTCCAGGGCCAGCTGGTCGAAAGCCCCGGCGCGCAGATCGGCTGCGTTCGTCAGAAAAGCGGCGGTCAGAAGAGCGAGAATTTTCATAAGTCCTCCGCTCATAGGATACAACGCAAGGGCCCCCGGAGGGAGTGTCCGGGGGCCCAGCGCGCAATAGGACCTTGGTCCCGGGAGCGTTCAGCGGCCGGCCAGGCGGCGGCCCAGCGCGCGCGCCGTACTCTTCTCTCCGTCGCTCAGGGACGGTTTCTCTTTCATGGAGGCCATACCGATAAACAGCGAGCCGGCGGGGCGGAAGCCGGCGGCACGGGCCGTGCTTTTGAGCGCGCGCATGGCGCCGGTCATGAACCGGCCGAAGAAGGCCGGCATGGCGGCCGATGCTATAACGACCGCCTTGCGCACCGGGCGCAGCCGCATTTTGGGCGCGGTCTGGCCCCACGGCCAGTAGGCGTAGGGGAGCATCCTTTCCATGAAGCGGCGGAAAACGGCCGTGACATTGAAGCAGTTCACCGGCGCGGCCAGCACCAGGCCGTCGGCGGCGTCCACGGCGGCCAGGATGGACTCCATGTCGTCCTCCATGACGCAGGCGCCCCGTTTTTCGCCGGGCTCCAGGCAGCAGGAGCGGCAGTTGTTGCAGAATTCCACTTTGCGGTCGAGCAGGTTTATAATCTCCGTTTCGGCGCCGGCCCCGCGGGCGCCTTCGAGCGCTTCGGCGACGGCCTGGTCGGTGATCCCGCCGCGCCTGTAGGAACCTGTTACAGCGATTATTTTCTTAGCCATGAGTCAGCCTTCTCCCCCGGCCGGAACCGGCCGAAGAATTCCATGATCTCCCGCGAGGCTGCCGCCGGCGTCCTCATTTCCGGTATTCCCCCTCCAGTATCGAATACATCTTCAGCGTCTTGTACGCTCCTTTCTGAAAGACGAAGTCGCGCATCGTCCCCTCGTATTTCATGCCGTTCTTTATCATTACTTTTTCCGAACCGGCATTATCGTGGATACAGCTGGCCTCCAGGCGGTGGACCTTCATACTGCCGAAAGCGTAATCCATGAGCGCGGCGACAGCCTCGGTCATCAGACCGCGGCCCCAGTATTTACGGGAAAGAGCGTAGCCTATCTCGGCGCGTCCGTTCCCCGGGCTCCATTTGACGAAGCCGCATGAGCCTATGACGCGGCCCGTCTCTTTCAGGACAACGGCCAGTTCTATGGTGCGCCTCTCGGCGTAGCTGCGCAAAGTATAGTCGATGAAGCCCCTGGAGGCGTCGATGGAGCGGTGAGGGTCCCAAGTAACCGTCCTGGCGACCTCCGGATCGGAAGCGTAGTCGAAAACGTCCTGCGCGTCCTCCGTCGTAAAACGGCGCAGCAGCAGGCGCGGCGTTTCCATCCCGGGAGGATTTCCGAAAAGAGCCTCTATGTCCGGCATTTCCACAGCTTAACTCCTTTGAGGCCGGCGGCCAGGCGCTTTATGGCGTCCTCCTTGGCCTTGGCCTCCACCTCTATAGTGATGTCCAGCTTTTTCCAGCAGGACGGAAAATCCTTCATGTCTATGAAATCGTGATGCGGCAGCGGGTCGCCCTTCCAGCCGTACTTGGGGCTGGAGAGGTGAAAGACCGGCTCGCGGCCGCCCCAGGTCCTTACGGCCCGGCGCGTGACCTCTTCTACGGTCATGCCGTCGGGCAGGCACCTGTGATGGTGGACGTCGTAGACGAAAGGGAGCCTGTTCTCCGAGCAGAAAGGCAGAAGGTCGGCGGGCGTATATGTGCGGTCGTCGTTCTCCAGCGCCAGCCGGGATCGGACGGAGGACGGCAGCTTCTTCAGGACGCCGGCCATCCTTTTAAGCGCGGCGGGCTTGTCGCCGTAGGCACCGCCGCCGTGTATGTTGATGACGTCGGCGCCGGTCCAGCCGGCGACCTCCGCCTGGTACTCCAGTTCCTCCATGGACGAGCGCGTGACTTTCTCCAATGGCGAACTCAACAGTATGAACTGGTCGGGATGGAACGTCAGCCGCAGGCCCAGTTTTTTGGCCAGCGCGCCGCAGCCCTTGAATTCCTTTATGATGGACGGACCGCCCGGCAGTTCTTTCAGTTCATAGCCGGCCCGCGGGTGGGTCGTGAGCGGGAGAACCTGGCTGTTTATCCTGAAATCGCCCACGCCGTTGGCGGCGCAGTATTCCAGCGCGCGGCGCAGGGCGGAAACGTTGTCGCGGCATATCTCCGCGAGCTTCTCCGCCCGGGCGGACGGGGTCAGCTTCATAAGGTGAAGCGCGGTGGCCGAGCGGAAGGCTATCGGTTCGGTGTTGAACTTGCAGCAGAGGCCCAGTCTGATCATCAGTCGATCCAGGCTACCGTGTTCTCCTTGCGGGACAGGGCCGCGGACGGGCGGTGTCCTTTGTAGCCGAAAGCGGCGGCGTAGCAGGGTTCGTATCCCTCCGGCAGGTTCAGCCGCTTCACCTCGTCCTTGGCGGCGAACCAGAACCGGGCCAGGCCTATCCAGCAGGAGCCGATGTCCAGGGATTCGGCGGCCAGCAGCATGTTCTCTATAGCGGCCGAGCAGTCCACCAGCGGCGACACTGCGTCCTTGCGCATCGATACCACCACGACGGCCGGCGCCCCGTAGAAAACGTGGAAATTATCGTTGGCGGCCATCTTCTCCATCCAGTCGACGCCGCTTTCCGCCATCCCCTTCCTGGAGACCTCGCTGATGCGGTCGATCAGCGCCCGGTCGCGGATGACGGTGAAATGCCAGGGCTGGTCGTTGTGGGCGCTGGGCGCGTAGAGCCCGGCCTCTATGATGGCCTCCAGCTCGGCTTTTTTAAGCGGGTCGGGCAGATATTTGCGTATGCTGCGGCGGCTTTTGATGACCTTGAGAATCTCGTTCATGACGCCTCCTTCGGACAAGGGATATGATAGCAACTTTGTACAATATTCCCCCGATGGACGCCGTCTACATCTACGCGCTCGCCGCCAACCTGAGTTTCGCCATAGGCGTGCAGTTCTTCACCCACTACTCGCGCAGGGTTTCCAGCGTCTGGGTGAACTGTTTCAAGGCGTGCGTGGCCGGCCTGCTCTTCGCGCTGACCGTCTTCTGGCAGGGCGGCTTTCACCAGGCCCCGCCCTTCTATCTCTCTATGTTCGTCGTCTCGGGCGCCATCGGCCTGGGGCTGGGCGACATATTCATACTCAAGGCCTTCTCGCTCATGGGGCCGGGGCGCACCATGATGCTCTTCGGCCTGCAGCCCTTCGTGGTCGGCTCGCTGAGCTGGCTGGCCTTCGGCCAGACGCTGGAGCCGCGCAAGGCCTACGCGGTGGCGTTCTTCATCGTCTGCCTCTATATCTTCTCGCTGGAATCCTTCAGGAAAGACGGGCACTGGAACCTCAAGGCGGGATTATTCGCCCTGCTGGGCATCGCGCTCGACGGCGCGGGAATAGTGCTTACGCGCTACGGCTTCGACAACTGCCCGGACATAAACACCACCGAGGGCAATTTCTACCGCGCGGCCGGCGCGCTGCTGTTCTTCGCCGTCCTCTCGCGCTTCCGTCCCCTCCGGTTCCGCGAACGCCTGCGCTCGCTGGGCCGGCGCGGCCTGTTCTGGATAACCGCCGGCAGCGCGGCCGGCACATACCTCTCGCTCATGTTCTACCTGCAGGCCGTGCGCCGCGCGGACGCGCTGGCGGCGGTTTCCGGCATCGCCATCACCGGCACTCTTTTCGCGGCTCTTTTCGAGCATGTAATCGAGCGCAAGCGCCCCTCGGGCTACCTGCTCACGGCCTTCCTTTTCTTCTTCATCGGCATGTCTTTCCTGTTCGGCTAGGATTCCCGGGGCGGGCGGATTTAAGTAAAATAATACGGAAGGGGGTTCCATGAAAATATCCATATTCCTGCTCCCGGCGCTGCTGGCCGCGGCACCCGCAATGGCCGGCGTCACCATGAGGACGGAAACCGTCTCCAAATACGAAGGCCAGACCAATAAAACCTCGCAGGTCCACTATATAGAGCCGGAGTACTCGCGGCTTGAGATGTCGGTGAACTACCAGCACCCCGCCAAGAAGGGCCGCAGCACCCAGAAGTCGGTGATAATAACCCGGCTGGACAAGAAAGTGGTCTGGATGCTGATGCCGGCGAGCAATGGCTACTGCGAATTCACTTTCGACGAACTGCGAAAAGCGATGAAGTCCGGTTCCAGCGCGGTCCCCGACAGCGCCGTACCGGCCGGCTATTCCTATAAGAAAACGTCCAAATCCAGGAAGATAGCTGGCTTTCCCTCGGCCGAGTACGTCTTCTCCGGGAAAGGGCTCAAGGGCACGGCCTGGGTATCGGAGGACCCGCGGCTCAGGCCGGCCTCTCTCTTTTACTCCGGCCAGGCGAAAGCGCTCGGCTTCTCCGGCGGAGCCGCCGCGCCGGGAGTGCCGATGGGCTACGAGGCCGCCTCGAAGGGCGCCGAGCACTCGATGACCGTCAAGTCGGCGGGGACCGGGGATATACCGGCGGAAAAGTTCGCTCTGCCCAAAGGCTATAGGAAGATGAAAGATTCCGCCTGGAAAGACTACCAGAAGAACTTCGACTCGAAAATGATCATGGAGCAGGTTAAAAAGAGGGTGAAAGAAGAGGCCGGCTCGCGCGCGAAGGAGGCGGCTTCGGAAAAAGGCAAGGACGCGGTTAAGAAGGGGCTCAAAGGACTCATGGGGTTCTGACCCCGGATTGCGCGCGACACGGAGATTTAATATTATGGCTTACGGACCCGAGATATTCAAGGAGGCACGATGACAGAATCAGAACCGGCGGTCGCACCCGCCCAACCGCAGACGGAGACCCCCGCGGTGGCCGACGCCGCTGCCTACGCCAAGGCACCGGTGGGCAAACGCATACTCGCGGCGCTCATAGACACGGCCCTGGTGATGCTCGTATGGTTCGTTTTCCGCGCCGTGCACCTGGGGTTCATAGGAGGACTGGTCACCATGGCCTACAGCTTCCTTAAGGACGGCATCGACTTCGGCGGCCTGGACAACAGGAGCGTGGGGAAGAAGGTCATGGGACTCCGCGTGATGAACCTGGCTACGAAGGCCAGGTGTACCTACGTGGACTCGTTGCTGCGCCAGATACTTTTCATCATCCCGTTGGTGAACGTGGTCATAGCGATCATAGAATTCGTCCTGGTGCTCGTCGACCCCAAGGGCATAAGGCTCGGCGACAAGATAGCCAAGACGATGGTTATAGAGTCGGCCTGAGAGCGGTACGGCCGAAAAAGAAAAGGCGCGCGGGGTCAGCCCCGCGCGCCTCTTTATTTTATCCGGGAATCAGAGTTCCGTGGCGCCCAGCGCCTTCATCAGCTCGCGGGCGGGCACGGCGGGATAGGTCATCGTGATGCAATGCACCGACCCCTGGCCCTTGTTGGAGAGCGACCTGGAATCCGCGCCGAAGGCCTCCAGGCCGAGTGAGCGGTAAACGGACAGCGCCTGCTCGTCCGTACCGCGGCCGAAGACCGGCACTATGACCTTGCCGTCCATGATCAGCGAATTGACGTAGGTCTCGTAGGGGCCCGCGGGCTTGGGCATCATATGGACGGTGAGACCCTTGCCCTCCAGTATGTCCTTGTACTGAGGCAGGTCAGTGACCACTACCTTCTCGCTTATGAAGCGGACATGCTCGTCGATGTGGCCGATGCCGTCGATGAAAGGCAGGCGTATCATCCGGCGGCAGCCGTACTGACCGACGAAAATGGAATCGGGGATCTGGCGGTGGGCTCCCGCGTCGACCATTATGCACTCGCCGGCGTGGTTGGCCATGAAATTGCCGCCCTCGAAATAGTAGCGGTGCTTTTCGATGGCCGCGCCGAAGAGGCGGGCCACTTCGGCGTCGGGCTCGAAGCCGTGGCCGTATACCGCGTCCACTACCACGAGATTATCGGAGGCGTCCATAGCGGGCACCGGGATGCCGTCGCGGGCCCAGAATCCCCGGGAGGCGCCGCGCAGGGCGACCACCTTGATGCGCTCGCGGGGGACGACGGAGCCGTACTCGCGCAGGACGGCTTCTTTGGAGGTCCCGTAAGTGTCCGTGAAGATGACCAGGGTGGCGTCGGCCGGCAGTTTGGAGGCCATCAGCAGCTTGGCCTGCCGGGAGTCGAAGTTAAAATCGGCGCTCATGATGAGGTAGCCGGTCTTCTCGTAATCGGCGTAGGGGCGGTACTTGCGCTCGACGCGCTCTTCGCCCAGCGACAGGCCCTTGTTGGCCGAAGCGCCCACCGCGGCGTTGTGCCGGCGCATCGAGCGCAGCTGTTCGGCGCTGTAGCCGTGAGCCGGAACTTCGGTCCCCGCCAGGGAGGGTTCGGCGGCCGGGGCGGCTTCCGTCACGGCCGGAACTTCGATAAGAGCCGGGGCTTCGAAGGCGCCGGAGCCGTCGAAAGGCGAGGCGGCTTTTACGGAGACGGCGAAAGCGAAGCTTATCGCTATGGCGGCTATTGTCTTGAGAGCGTTCTTCATACCGGTTCCCCTTTTCCGAGTCTGTGATAATAGTATAACCGCGCACAAGGGGTTCCGCCCCGGGCCCGGGACCTATGGGACCGAAGGAAGAGGGCCCAGTCCGATCTGGGCCCTGAGGGCAATAGAGGTATCAATAGTAAAGCCGGAGACACGCCCTACGGCGCGCGGCTTCCGCATGACCGGTCAGTGAGTATGGTCTCCCTCTTCATGTGTATCCCCCCCGGCCTCGCTTTCAGAGCCCTCCAGGCCGGCGGGAGCGCCCGCCTCCGCCCGTGCTTCGGCCACGGGCTTCACCGCGGCCCCGTGTATGTAGACCATGCGGGCCCCGAGGTCCGCCGTCTGCATGGCGCCCAGGACCGCGAGCCCCAATACGGCGAGGAATGGCCAGACGAACCTGGGCCGGTGCTCCGACTGGAAGAAACTCCAGACCAGGACCAGGGAGACCAGGCCCAGCACGGCCAGGCCGACCGCCTCGTGCGTCTCCATCAGGCGGTGCACCGTCTCCCCGTGCGGGAAGCTGCCTTCGGCCATCAGGCCCGTTATGACGGCCGCCACGCCCCCGGCCGCTCCCATGTAAAGGCAGGCCCGGCCCGCGGCGCTGAAGAACGGTTTTTCGAAAACCGCGCCAAGGAAATACATCAGCAGCGCCGCCGGCAGCAGCGCGATCGGGAAATGCACGAATACCGGGTGCACGTTGTAAAGTTCCGTCAGGGCCGTAAAGCCCAGCAGCGACGCTTCCATTATTTCCTCCTTCCGCTCAGCCGAGATCCTTCTTGAGGCGCTCGAATTCTTCCTTGTCTATGTCGCCCCTGGCGTAACGCTTCTTTAGTATCTCCAGCGCGGTCTCGCCCGGCGCGCCGCCGCCCCCGATACCCGCCACCCTGACGGCGGTGTAGAGCACCGCCACCATCACTATCAGGAACAGCACCCACATTATCACCCCCGCGAAGCCGTACCCGCTCATATGTCCTAATTCCGCTCCCATCATTTTTCCTCCCCGGCGGCGCTTTCGCCCGCCTTTTTCTCGAATTTAACCAGCCTGGCGTTGACCGCCACTATCACCGTGCTCGCCGACATCAGCGCCGCGCCCGCCGCCGGGCTGAGCAGGATCCCCGCCTGGTATAGAACGCCGGCGGCCAAAGGGATGGCCACCACGTTGTAGCCCGCGGCCCAGGCGAGGTTCTGGCTCATCTTCCTGTGCGTGGTCCGCGCCAGCCTTACCACCGCCGCCACGTCCCGCGGATCGTTCTTCACCAGTATCACGCCCGCCGTCTCGGCGGCCACGTCGGTGCCCGCGCCGATAGCTATGCCGATATCGGCCTGCGCCAGCGCGGGCGCGTCGTTCACCCCGTCGCCGACCATCGCCGTCACCAGGCCCCGCCCCTGCACTTCCTTCACCTTTTCCGCTTTCTTGTCCGGCAGTACCGCGGCGAAATACTCATCCAGGCCCGTCTCGCGCGCCACCCAGGCCGCGACTTTCTCGTTATCGCCAGTGACCATCATGCACTTGATGCCCATTTCCTTCAGCCCGGCCACCGCCTCCCGGGATTCCGGCCTCACCACGTCGCCCAGCGCCACCGCGCCGCGGAGTTCGCCGTCCGCCAGAACGTAGACGATGGTCTTGCCCTGCCCGGAGAGTTCGTCGAGCCGCTCATTGCCTCCGGCGGAAAGACCGTTCTCCTCCAGGTAACCCGGGCTTACGACCTTCACCTCCAGGCCCTCCACCATTGCCATCGCCCCTTTGCCGGTCAGCGACCTGAAATTCTCCGCGGCGGGAGGACGTTCCACGGCGGCGGCTATGGCCCTGGCTATGGGGTGCTCCGAGCTGCTCTCCACCGCGGCCGCCAGGGAGAGCACTTTGTCCTCGCCGGACTTCTCCGACAGCGCGACTACGCCGTCGACCGCGAACCGTCCTTCCGTCAGCGTGCCCGTCTTGTCGAAGATCACCGCCTGCAGCCCGCGGGCCCCCTCGAAGGAGGCCCTGTCGCGTATCAGCAGGCCGTTGGCGGCGGCCAGCGAAGTGGTGACCGCTACGACCAGTGGAATAGCCAGGCCGAGCGCGTGCGGGCAGGCGATGACCATGACCGTCACCGCGCGTTCGAGGGCGAACGCGAAGTCCCGGTCGGAAGCGCCCAGCCACGCGGCCAGGGTAATAGCGCCGCCCGAGAGCGCCACTATGGTCAGCCAGAAAGCGGCGCGGTCGGCCAGGCGCTGCGTCCCGGACTTGCCGGCCTGCGCCCGCCGCACCAGGTCGGTCATGCGGGCGAGGAAAGAATCCGCGCCCGTTTTCTTCACCTCGACGGTGAGAGAGCCTTCGCCGTTGATGGAGCCGCCGGTGACCTTATCCCCTTTCTTTTTCCCGACCGGCGCCGATTCGCCGGTCAGCATCGCCTCGTTGACGGAACTGCCGCCGTCGGCGACCTCGCCGTCGGCCGGGATCTTCTCGCCAGGCCTGACCAGCACCTTGTCGCCCGGCCGCAGGTCCTCGAGCGGCACGTCCTCCGTGCCGCCGTCCGACAGCCGGTGGGCCGTCGACGGCATCAACTTCGCCAGTTCCTCCAGCGCGCGCGAAGCGCCCATCACCGATTTCATCTCCAGCCAGTGCCCCGCCAGCATCACGTCCACCAGCGTCGCCAGTTCCCAGTAGAAGACCTTGCCCGGCAGGCCCAGCGTCACTACCGCGCTGTAGGCGTAAGCGGCGGTTATGGCGACGGCGATCAGGGTCATCATCCCCGGCCGCTTCTCGCCGAGCTCCTCGAAAATACCTTTAAGGAAAGGCCACCCGCCGTAAAAGAAGACGGCGGTCGAGAAACCCAGCAGCAGGGATCCCTGCCCGGGGACGCCGGCCTCCGCCGGCAGGCCGGCGAATCCGCGTATCATCGGCGACAGCCACAGGATGGGAAGCGTCAGCGCCAGCGAGACGAAGAACCGCTTCCTGAAATCGGCCAGCATATGCTCATGATGGGAAGCGCCGCCCCCGTGCCGCTGCCCGGCATGGTCCTTTTTCTTGTCCTTATCCGCGTCGCCGTGTCCGTCGTGTTCCATGCGGCCTCCTCATGCGTCGTTCAGCAGTTGTCTGAGCTTAAGGGCGTCCTGCGCCGCGAAACCCTTCTCGTCGTTATCAAAATAGCAGTAGACGTCCCGGCCTTCTTTCAGCCAGCGCCTTATCGGCCTCGCCCAGCCGCCCAGCGCCCTGCCGCCGTAGCGGCCCTTGTACGGTCCGCCCGGCCCGTGCAGCCGCATATAGACGAAATCCGCGGTGACGGCGCGCGGGGACCGGGCGCCGCCGAGATCGTAGACGCAGAACGCGGCGTTGGCGGCGGCCAGCGCCTTCTCCGTCGCGGCGCCGAACCAGGACGCGTCCCGGAACTCGAAGGCGAAGCGCTTCCCGGCCGGCAGGGCCTTCAGGAAAGCGTTCAGCCTTACGGGGTCGGCCTTCCAGCGCGGCGGGAGCTGGAAAAGGACCGGGCCCGCCTTTTCCCCCAGGACCTTCACTCTTTCCAGCAGCGCGGAAAGGGGCTTCCGGGGGTCCTTGAGCTTCTTCATATGAGTGATGTAACGGCTGCCTTTCACGGCGAAGACGAAATCCCGCGGCACCGCGTCCCGCCACTGGGCGAGCGTCTTTTCCGAGGGGAGACCGTAGAAAGTATTGTTTATCTCCGCGCTGCGGAAGCGATCTTTATAGTGTTCCAGCATACGCGCGGCCGGAAGGTCCTCCGGATAGAAACCGCCTTTCCAGTGGCCGTAATGCCAGCCCGAGGTCCCCACATATACCCGTCCCGCCCGGTTCACACGTCCTCCTATTTTTTGACGGCCTCGAGCAGCCGCTTCAGCGTCAGCGTGTTCAGGACGTCCTTAGCTTCCAGCCAGCCCCTGCGGCCCTGCACTACCCCGTGGCGCATGAAATCCAGCTCTACGGAACTGTGAGCGTCGGTGGAGATGGCCAGCCTGACCCCGGCTTCGGCCGCCATCCGGCAATGTGCGTCGTCGAGGTCCAGGCGCTGCGGCCGGGCGTTGATCTCCAGCGCGCTGCCGGTCGCCTTCGCCTCCCTGACCACGCGTTCCATATCGACTTCGTAGCGGTCCCGCTCGCCTATCAGCCGGCCCGTCGGGTGGGCGATGACGCAGAAAAAAGGGCTGTTCATGGCGCGCACTATGCGCTCGGTCTGTTCCTTCGCGGAAAGCCTGAACTTGTAGTGCACCGCGCAGACCAGCAGGTCCAGTTTCTTCAGGACCGCGTCGGGCAGGTCCAGGGACCCGTCCTCGAGTATGTCGACCTCGGCGGATTTGAGTATCCGGACGCCTTTGAGCCTGCCGTTGAGGCGGTCTATCTCGCCGAGGCGGCGCTCGAGGCGCCTGGCGTCGAACCCGTGGGCCATCGCGAGCCGCCTGGTATGATCGGTCACGGCGAGGTACTCGTAGCCCTTTTTCTTCGCCGCCTCCGCCATCTCCACGAGAGTGGACCGGCCGTCGGTGGCGTCGGTATGGCAATGCAGGTCGCCGCGAATGTCCTCCAGCGCGACAAGTTTCGGGAGTTTCCCCTTCGCCGCCGCCTCCAGTTCGCCATTGTTCTCCCGGAGCTCGGGTTCGATATAAGGCAATTTCACGGAGGAGTAGACCTCCTCTTCCGTCCGGCCCGCGACGCGCTTCTTTCCCCTAAAGACGCCGTACTCGTTTATCTTCAGCCCGCGCTTTACGCCCATGCGGCGCACGGCTATGTTATGGGCCTTGGAGCCGGTGAAGTAATGCAGGGCGGCGCCGTAACTTTCCCCGGCCACGGCGCGCAGATCGACCTGGAGGCCGGAGCGCAGCACCACCGTGGAGCGCGTCCCGCCCTTCGCCACGACCTTCTCGACCTCGTCGTATCCGGCAAAGCGGTCCATCACCCCGGAACCTTCGTCGTGCGTCACCAGGATATCGAGGTCGCCCACGGTCTCCACCCCCCGGCGGTAGCTGCCGGCCGCCTCGGCGCGCCGCACGCCTTTTCCCTTGCGCAGGTATTCCAGCAGCGGCAGGGCGAAATCCTCCGCGCCCGCCAGGAGCAGCCGGCCGCCCTGCGCTCCGGCGGCGCCTTTTCTCTTCAGTTCCGAAACGACGGCCTCTTCCGTTTTGGCGCCGAATCCCTCCAGTTCCCGGATCTTTCCTTCCTCGCCGGCTTTCCTGAGATCGGCCAGGCCGGAAACGCCCAGTTCATGAAAAAGTTTACCTGCGCGCTTGGGCCCCAAGCCGCCTATCTTCATCACTTCCGTCAGTCCGGCGGGCACCTTTTTCTTTATCTCTTCCAGCCCGGCAAGCCTGCCGGTGCGGATTATCTCCTCTATCTTGCCCGCCAGGTCCTTGCCTATCCCGGGCAGCGAGGAAAGGTCCTCGCCGGCCTCCAGCATGGAAGCCGCGCTGCGCGGGAGGCCGGTGATACCGCGCGCCGCATTGCGGTAGGCCCGCACGCGGTACTGGTTGGCGCCCTCTATCTCCAGCAGGTCCGCGCAGGCGCCGAAGATACCGGCTATCTCGGAATTATGCACCGGCATCTTCGGCTATCTCCTGTCCCCGCCGCCCTTCCCGGTCTCACGGGGCTTTACCATGAACAGCGGCAGCCCGCTCTCCCTTAGCACCTGGTCCGTTACGCTGCCGAGCACTACCCGCCCCAGCCCGGTGCGGCCGTGCGTCGCCATGCATATCAGGTCGGCGGACCGGGCGCGCGCGAATTCGACGATAGCGGAGCCGGTGGCGGAGGGCTGCAGTACGACGCATTCGACGTCGATGCCCTTCTCGAGCAGCGGCTGCGCCGCCTCGTCGAGGTAGGCCCTGGCGCCCGCTTCCTCGCCGCGGAGCGACTCCTCCAGCAGTTCGCCCGACATAACCGGTTTATCGGGCCCCGCCGCGGCGGTGACCGCCGCGGGCACGGTAAGGACCCGCACCAGGCGGACCTTGGCGTCGAACCGCAGCGCTTCCTCGGTCGCGTAAGGCAGCACCTGGGCCGCCAGGGGACTGCCGTCGAGACATACCAGTATTTCCTTGAAGGACGGCTGGAAACCCGCCGGCCGGGCCTGCTCGCCGTCCCGCGGGCGCAGGGCGAGAGTTGGCAGCCCCAGTTCCCTGAGCGCCAGGTCCGTGACGCTGCCCATGATGGCGCGCACCAGGCCGCTGTGCCCGTGGGTGGAGAGCGCCACCAGGTCTACGTTCTCCGCGGCGGCGTATTCCGCCAGGGCCTGCGGCGCGGGCCCCGTCGTCACGGCCTCCTTCACGCTGAGTCCCTTGGCGCGCAGGCTTTTGCCCACCTTCTCCAGGTACTTCCGGGCCGCGGCCTCGGCGTGTTCCATCCCGACCGGCAGCAGACCGGCCTCGGCGGGCGCCGGGGCCGCCATCGGCGCGGCCGGGGTGATCGGCGCCGGCGGCGGCACGGCCCTGAAAAGTACCACTTCGCTGTTGAAGCGCAGCGCCTGCGCCGCGGCGTAGGGCAAGACGCTTTCCGCGAGTTCCGAACCGTCCAGACAGACCATCATCTTCTTGAACATAACGTTACCTCCGTACCTACCTGACCAGGCATTGCGACACCGGGCTTTAGACGCGCGCCGCTCAGAGGATCAGCGCGGTATCCCTCAGGGTGTAGCCGGCCACGATCGTCAGCAGCAGCGCCGTCAGGAGCAGCCAGAAGTACCTGCCCAGCTCCGTCGTCGGAGCGCGGGACGGACCCTCCCCGGCGGCGGAACCCGCCTCGCGCGTAGGCAGAGAGGACGGCCCCGCCGCCGCCAGCACCAGCGCCACCATCAGCGCCACGAAGAGAAGCGGCACCCAGTACACGTTCAGGAGCAAAGGCCCGGCCGGACGCATCCAGAGCGACGCGGCCCAGCCCGCCATGAAGACCACCAGGAAGAAGCTCCAGAGCGGCGCCCATGGCCCCGGGCGCCTGAACCAGACCGCGAAGACCGCGGTAATAAGCAGCGCCGCGAACAGCGCGAAGATTATTTCTGTCATAACATTAGCCTCCCTCAGGGCGCGTAATATTCCGGCCCGTAGTTTATTTTAAGTTCGTTATCCATCAGCACAGCCCCGCCTTCCGGCGCCTTCCCGGCCGCGGCTTTCCGCGGAACGGCCTCAGCGCCGCACGAAAGTAATACAGTCGGCGTGCCCGGAATGCGTTTCCACGGAGATCGCGCCGGCCGAGCACTCCAGGCGTTCGTTGAAGCGGCAGTCCTTCATGTGACAGGCGCCTACGCCGCCTTTCGCGGCGTCGTCCCCGCCGGACTTCCCGCGCCTCATGTACGTATCGCACTTGGCGTGGGAACTGCCCGCGGTTATAGCGAGCGCGTGGCCCTTGGCGCCCCGGTTGTAGGCGCAATTCTCCGCGTCGCAACTGCCGATCCCGGCTGCGTTCATCGTCATATTTCCCCCTTTTTCCGGCTCCCCCCGCCGGAGAAGCCGCCCCCGGCGGCCTCTGACACAAAGGCTAACAAAGAAGACCATACCGCGCAACCCTGATTTTCTGGTTAGGCTGAACAGGCTAGAACGGAATGGTTAAAACGGGGAGGAGAGAGTGAGAAGCGCCGCGGGCGGGGAAAGGAAAAAATTTAAGACCGGCCTCCGAAGAAGCCGGTCTTAAATTTTATGGAGGCGCCGGGAATCGCACCCGGGTCCGTCAACCGCACGCCGTAACCGCTACAGGCTTAGCCCTGTTATTGTCTCGTCCGGACCTTAGCACAGGACGACATGGTCCGGACCAGCTCCGTGTTTTCTTTCGTTCCCGCCAGACGAAGCGCGCCAGTTGGAACGGCACCCTGCTTTTGACGCCAGGAGGAAGCTGCAGGGGGTGCGACCTCCGGCGAGGCTCACTTAGGCGTGGGCCCAGGCCAGCTCGTTGGAGTTGGCTTTTGTTTTTTTGACCCTGTTTTACATGGCCTGGTCAACCATGGCCTGCTGAGACGGCGACACAAGCTAACGTCGAACCTGTTCGCCCCCGTCTTTCACTACCGATATTCTAGCAGTTAGAAGGGCGGCCGGCGAGGGCACTTTAGCCCGCGGCCGGATACGCGGTATAATGAGAGCTATGCCTGAGGATATGGATACATACGCGCGGGGGTCGGAACTCGGCAGTTACCAGGCCCCGGGAACGTCCCCTATAATAGTCACAAAGGACCGCACCGAACTGGTGGCCGCGGCCGGGATAGCGCTCGGACTGGCGCTGACCATATTCATTATCTGGGGCAGCAGAGCGCTCATCAGGAAAATAGCCCCGGAGGTCGGGGAAGACGAGAACGATATCGTGACCAAGGGGTTTTCGGCGGAGTTGGGCATAGTCGGCGGGGTCCTGGCGGGCCTGCCCGTCAAATACCATTGGCGGCCCCGCCTGGAGAGCGGACTGAGAAGGACCGGCCACCCGGCCTCCCTGGACGCGGAGTTCACCGTCGGCAACCCGCGCGGCGTACGCCTGCACATACATAAGGAAGGCGTCCTGAACAGGCCGCTCGCCTCGCTGCCGGACCTGATGCGGCCTCCCCCTCCCTTGCTCGAGTCCTACGGATACGTCCTGCGCCTGGAACCGGCGGGAGCCCTCTCCCCGGAAGAGCTTGAAAAACTGGACAAGGCAGCTCAGACGCTCTGCGCCGCGGAACTTTACGAAGCCGAACTGGAAGGAGGCAGGTTCTCGCTCATGGTAACGCGCAGGACAACCTACGAAATGGACGAATCCCGCGCCGTGCTCGAAGCCGGCGCGGCGATGGCGTCTCTCTTCGCATAATTTCCTATTTGAAAGCGCCGGCCGCCGCGGCCAGGTCGGCCAGCGGTTCGGCCACGCCGGCTATGCGCACGCCGTCGCCGAACCGCGACGGGATGAAGCCCAGCCTGTCGCCGAAGAATTTATGCCATGAACCGATGGTGGCGGCGTCCACGGGCGACTTCGGGTGGAAGAAGATCTCTATGGTATCCCCCTTCTGCGCGACCGACCTGACGCCGTGCGCGGAGAGCGTCTTCTTGAACCTGATGATGCCGGCCAGGTTCTTAAGCGCCTGCGGCGCGGGGCCGGAAATATCCTCGAACTCCGCCACGACGGCGTCCACGCGGCCGGCGGGCGCGTTGAGCAGTTTCTTGTAGAAATTAAGGCGCTCCATGTCGTCTCCGACATAATCCTCGGGTATGTAGGCGGGCAGCGACAGGTCGATGGAGGTCTCGGCCAGTTCCTCCTCCGCCTTGCCGCGCATCCGGGCTATCTCGGAGTTGAGCAGCTTGATGTACATATCGAGGCCGATGGTATTTATGAAACCGTGCTGGCGCACTCCCAGCAGTTCGCCTGCGCCGCGTATCTCCAGGTCGCGCATGGCCAGCCGGAAGCCCGATCCCAGCTCGGTGAACTCCTCCAGCGCCGAAAGCCGCTTCATCGCGTCCTCGGTCATGGCCGCCGGCGGACGCTCTTTTATCGCGGCCGCGTCAAACGACTCCTCCAGCCCCCAGCCCTCGGCGCGGCGGCGCCGTTTCTCCTCGGCGGGGTCGGGCCCGCGTTTCTTTTTCTTTCCCTCCGCCTCTTTCGCCTGTTGCGCGGCGGTTTTCGGCTTCATCCAGCCCGGGAAGAAAAGCCAGCAGTAAGCCTTCTGCTTCTCGCGGCCTATGCGGCCGCGCAGCTGGTAGAGCTGGGCCAGGCCCAGTTCGTGGGCGTTCTCCACGATGAGGGTGTTCACCGACGGTATGTCTATGCCGGATTCTATTATCGTGGAGGCCAGCAGCAGGTCGTACTTGCGGTTGAGGAAGTCCCACATCCGCTCCTCCACCTCCTCGGCCTTCATCTGGCCGTGGATGGAGGCGGCGCGCAGGTTGGGCATGAGTTTTTTGAGCTCGGCCAGTTTGGTGGCCATGGTCTGGACGCGGTTATAGACGTAATAGACCTGGCCGCCGCGGGCGAGTTCCTGGTTGACGGCCTCGGCGGTCAGCCGCGGGTCGTAGGGCCGCACGAAGGTCGAGATGGGCAGGCGCCCCATCGGCGGGCTCTCGATGACCGACATGGGCTTGAGGGTGGAGACCGACTGGTAGAGCGTGCGCGGTATGGGAGTGGCCGTAAGCGTCAGCAGGTGAACGCCCTTGGAGAGGACCTTGAGGCGGTCCTTGTCCTTTACGCCGAAGCGGTGTTCCTCGTCGATGACGACCAGTCCCAGGTTGGCGAAGCCCGAATCCTTCTGCAGCAGGCGGTGGGTGCCGATGATTATGTCGCAGGTCCCGGCGGCCGCTTCGGCCAGGACCTTCTTCTGCTCCGGTTTGGGCAGAAAGCGCGAGACGGAGCGCACGCGCACGGGGAATTCGCGGAAGCGGCCGGTGAAATTGCGGTAATGCTGGTCGGCGAGTATCGTCGTCGGCACCAGCACGGCGACCTGGCGGCCGTTGAAGACGGCGCGGGCGGCCGCGCGCATCGCAACCTCGGTCTTGCCGAAGCCGACGTCGCCGACGACCAGCCTGTTCATGGGCTTGGGCTGCTGCAGGTCGCCCAGCACGTCCGCGATGGCCGATTCCTGGTCGGGGGTCTCGTCGTACGGGAACGAGGCGGCGAACTCCTCCTCCAGGTGGCCGGCGTCCGGCAGCGCGCCGGTGCGCAGGGCTCCGCGTTCGGCCTCTATCTTCAGTATTTCGCGCGCGAGCTGCTCCACTTCCTTCTTGACCCGGCTCTTGAGCTCCTTCCAGGTCTTGGTGTCCATGTGCGAGAGACGCGGCCCTTTGCCCTCGGACGAGATGTATTTCTGCACGCGGCCGAAATCGTGCAGCGGCACCATCAGCTTATCGCCCTTGGCGTACTCTATCTGCAGGCACTCGGCCTCGTCCACCTGTTCTTCGCCGGTCTTGTAGGCGAGTTTCTTCAGGCCCAGGTAACGGCCTACGCCGTAGTCCTCGTGCACGACGAAGTCGCCGACTTTCAGGTCGGCCCATTTGAAGAACTTGGCCTTGGCGCGCGCTCCGGCGGCCTGGCGGTAGCGGCGCTGGAATATCTCCGAAGTCGCCATGAAGGCGAACTTGGAGCGCTTAAGCGTGAAACCCTCGGCCACGGGCGCGGTCACCAGCGCGCAGTACCTGTCGGCGTCCAGGTCGAGGAGCAGTTCGCCTAACCGCTCGCGCTCGCCGCGGTTCATGCAGAAGAGATAGACGGCGCTTCCGCCTTTGGAGAGACGCTCCATGCCGGCGGCGGCCAGTTTTATGTCGGCCCCGTATGAATCCACGGCGCGCGCGCCGAAGTCTTCCTCGGCATCGTCCGTCCTGGCGTCGCCGTAGATCAGCCGGGACAGCACCGCGGCTTCCGCCGGCAGTTCGGGCTCCGCGGCGCGCGGGACCAGCAGTTCGGAGCCCGCCAGGGGCGGCACGGAGGTAAGCCGCTCCTCCCCGCGCGCGAAGGCCGGCGGCAGGAAGAACTCGGTCAGGAAGCCGGCGGTATGCTGCGTCTCTATATCGAAAGGCCGGATGCTTTCGAGAGCGTCGGTGAAGAAAAGGCGCAGCGGCTTCTCGGCGCCCGGCGGGAACAGGTCGATGACGGAACCGCGCACGGCGTATTCGCCGCGGCCCTCGACGAAAGAAGCGCGCCCGTAGCCGGCTTTCTCTATGCGGCGCAGCAGCTCGGCGCGCGGGTATGAGAGGCCGGGCTTGAGCGCGAAGCCGAGACCCGAGAACTCGCCCGGCGGCATCACCTTGTCCGCCAGGTGTACCGCGGGGATAAGGAGAATTCTGCCGTCGGGTCCGGCGTCTGAGTAGAGGCGCCGCAGCGCTTCCGCCCGCTGGCCCGGCTCGGAGCCCCAGGTCAGCAGTTCGGGCTGCTTGCGGCCCAGCGCCTGTCGCAGGCCCGCGGCCGCCGCGGCGAATTCCTGGAAATCCTCTTCCTGAACGGCGGCCCAGACCACGGCGGGCACGCCGGCGTCGAGGCGTTCGAGCGCCAGCATGGCGGCGGCCGTCATATTGGGCACGCCGCATATCTTTTTCACGCAAGGAGCGGCCATTATCTTAATGATATAATTTTCGGGGACGTTGTTTAGTTCTTTAGTTCTTATCAACAAGGACCGGACGCCCCCGAATCTGTGAAGAAAAACTAAAGAACTAAACAACGTCCCCTTACTCTCATATGCTGAAATGGATAGAGATAGACCGGCGGGTCATCAAGGCCAACGCCAGGGCGATAAAGCGGGAACTGCGGCCCGGCGTGAAGTTCATGGCCGTGGTGAAGGCCGACGGTTACGGCCACGGCGCGGCCGAGGCCGCCCGGGCGGCACTCGCGGGCGGCGCGGACCGGCTCGGCGTCCTGACGGCCGAGGAAGGGACGGAACTGCGCGGGGCCGGAATAAACGCGCCGATCGTCTGCCTGGCTCCCTCGCTGCCCGAAGAAGCCGGTGACATAGCCAGGCACCGTCTCATCCCCACCGTAGACAGCCTGACCTTCGCCAGGGCACTCGCCCGCCGCGGCTCCGCCGCGCGGCCGCTGCCCTGCCGCGTCGACATAGACCTGGGACTGCGCCGCTGGGGCGTGGATCCCGGGGCTTTCCCCTCTTTCGCCGCGGCGCTCTCGCGGACGCGGGCGGTGCGGCCGCTGGCGCTTTCGGCGCACCTGGCCTACACGCCGCAGAAGAACCTGGTAGAGGCCGAGGAGAAGTTGGGCCGCTTCAGGGCGCTGGCCCTGTCGGCCCGGCGCTACTGGCCCAGCCTCGAGGCCGACGCGGCCAACAGCTCGGTCTTCTGCGACCTGCCGCACTGGCAGCTGGACATGGTCAGGATAGGGAACCTGCTCTACGGCATCTATCCTTCAAAACATTACCTGAAGAAAAAAGGCGGCCCCCCGGTCTTCGGTCTGGAGCGCCCCTGGAAATTCTTCGCCAGGATAATCTCTATAAAGAAAGTGCGCCGCGGCGAATCACTGGGCTATTCCAGCGAGTACGTGGCGCCGCGCGATATGCGCGTGGCGACTATACCGGCCGGGTATTCCGACGGACTTTCGATGGAGCCGCGCGGCGGCGGCATAAGAGTGGACGCGGGCTTCACCTACTGGGGGACGCTGCGCGGCCGCAAGGCGCCTTTCATAGGGCGCCCGGGAATAATCCATACGCTGCTCGACGTCAGCGCCGTACCGGGCGCGGCCGCGGGCGACCCCGTCGCCCTGCACTCCCGGCGCACCGCCGCCAACGCCCGCCTCCCCCGCATTTACAACTAAAAAGGGGTCAGGTCTTTACTTTTGACCTCACCAGGTCAAAAGTAAAGACCTGACCCCGTCTCAATGCTGGGCGTCGCAGAATTCCTGCGGCTCGGTACCTTTGAGGAAAGCTTCCAGGATACGCTTCCTGCAGCCCGGCAGCGCCAGTTTGCCGGTCTCCTGGTCTATGGTGGCGAAAACTATGCCCTCGGGCACCGGAAAATCCCTGGCCGGCTGGTCCTTGAGGACCTGGGACATGATTTCGGTCCACCAGGCCACCGCCTGCGAGCTGCTCCAGTCCCGGACGGGCAGCGAGGCGAAATTATCGTAGCCCATCCAGGCCCCGGCGGCCAGGTCGGGGGTCATGCCGATGAACCACATGTCCTTGGAATCCTGACTCGTGCCGGTCTTGCCGGCCAGCGGGCGCCGCAGCGAGGACGCCCTGATGCCGGTGCCGCGCTGCACCACGCCTTTCATCATGTTGACCAGCAGGTAGGAGGCCTGCGGAGAGAAACTCTCGGTCTCGGTGGGCACGTGCTCCTCGAGGACCTTGCCGCGGTTGTCCACCACGCGCAGGACGCCGAAGGGCTTTACGCGGATGCCGCCGTTGCCGAACGTGGCGAAAGCGTTCACCATCTCCAGCGGGTTGACCAGCGACGTTCCCAGGCCTATCGACGGCACGGGGTCCAGCCGGCTCTCGATGCCGGCCTTATGGGCCACGTCCACCACCAGCGAGGGGCCGATGCGGTTCACCAGCGAAACGGACGATAGATTGCGAGACTGCTCCAGGGCCCGGCGCAGAGTGATGCGCCCCTGGAACTTGCCGTCGAAGTTGTTGGGCACCCAGATCTTGAAGTCCTTGCTTCCAACGAAAGGCTGTATGGCCAGGTCGATGGCGTACTGGTCCGTGGCCCCCTCGAAGAGGCGCCAGTCCTTTCCGTCGTAATAATAGGCCAGCGGCAGGTCCTCGACCATGGAGGCCGGCGTATAGCCGCTCATCAGCGCCGACATCCAGACGAAAGGCTTAAAGGTGGAGCCGGCCTGGCGCTGGGCCTGCGTTGCGCGGTTGAACTGGCTCTCGCGGTAGTCGCGGCCTCCTATCAGGGCCTTTATGGCTCCGGTGCGCACGTCTAGTATGATGAACGCGCCCTGCAGAGGCGCCGTGGAGGGCAGGACCTCCCCCTCGGCCGGCTCGGGACGCACCACCTTCGCCGCGTCCTCGTCGTATTGGGAGAGATACTTCTCCATCGTCTCTTCGGCCGGCGCCTGCATCTCCAGGTCGAGCGTGGTATAGATCTTAAGGCCGCCCTTCCAGAGCTGCGAAACGCCGTACTTGGGCTCGAGCTGCTGGCGTACGTATTCGACGAAATAGGGAGCGCGGCCCGAGAGCATGCTGGACTTTGTCTCGGGCAGCGGCACTTCGAGAGCCTCTTTCATCTCCCCGTCCGTTATGTAGCCCTCCCGCCGCATGCTCAGCAGCACAAGGTGCCGGCGCACGCGTGCCCTGTCGGGATGGCTGAAAGGCGAAAAGTTGCCGGGGGAAGGGATCACGCCGGCCAGCAGAGCGCACTCCGCCAGGTTCAGCTCGGAGACGTCCTTGCCGAAGAAGAGCTTGGCGGCCGACTGCACGCCGTAGACGCCGGAACCCAGGTATATCTGGTTGAGGTACATCTGGAGGATCTCCTGCTTGGAGAAGTTCCTCTCGATCTGCAGCGCCAGCACCATCTCGCGGACCTTTCTGGAAATGGTCTTGTCCGGCTTAAGGAAGATGCCGCGCGAGAGCTGCTGGGTTATGGTCGAGCCGCCCTGGGCCTTGCGCGTATGCAGCAGGTCGCGCATAAGCGCGCGCATTATGCCGCGAGGCGAGATGCCCCAGTGGCGGAAAAAGGACCTGTCCTCCATCGCGATCACGGCGTTCTGCAGGTCCACCGGGATATCGGCCAGCGTCAGCAGCGCCCGCTTCTCTATGGAGAACTCGGCGATGATCTCCTCGTTGATGTCGTAGACGTAGGTGGTGAGCGAGGGAGTGTACTCGTCGAGCTTGTCTATGGAGGGGATGTCGTAGAGTATCCGCCGGCCTACGATAGCCGCGGTCAGGAGCAGTACCGTGAAGATGAGCGCGGCCAGGTAGGAAAGCCGCAGCGCCAGCCTGTGCGGGGGCATCTCCTCCATTTCTTTGAAAAATCTCATGGTTCGCCTTCAATTATACAAAATAGGCCGCGCGCGCCCCGCCAGGCGGGGCGGCATTTTCCGAAGGGCCTTAAAAACAAGGGCCCTAAAATGCTAAATTTAGTTCATATATGAAAAAATATCTTTTAACGGCAGTTTTCGCGCCCGCCGCGCTGGGGCTACTGGTCTCCTGCTCCGGCAAGGAAGGGGGAAAGGTGGTCGCCCGCGTGGGCGGAGAGAAGATAACCGACGCCCAGTTGGAGGAAAAGCTGGCGGAGATATCCCCCGCCTACAGGGATTTCCTCGACACCCCCGCGGGGCGCAAACAGTTCCTGGAAGTGCTGATCAACGAGAAAATGATACTTCTGGCCGCCCGCAGGAGCGGCGTCGCCTCCTCACCCGCCTACAAGGAGCAGGTTAAAAGCATGGAAAAGGACCTGGAGTCCAAGCTGGAGGAATTCCGCAGCTACCTGCTCACCAAGCTCTGGGTGGAGGACCTCAAGGAGAAGACACTCAAGACCACCGACGAGGAGGTCGCGGCCTATTACGCCGAGAACCCGAACGAGATAGTGATAGACCACCTGATGTACCCGACCTACGAGGAAGCGGAAGCCGTTCTCAAACGGGTCAAAGCCGGGGCCGACTTCTCGAAGCTCGCCCGCGCCCGCGCCGGGGAAAAAGGGCTGATGACCGGGTCCGGCCGAATGCCCCCGATGATGAAGGGCGAGTTCATCCCCGAGCTGGAGGACATGGCCTTCAAGATGAAGGTCGGGGAGGTGCAGGGCGTGGTCAAGACCAAGTTCGGCAACCACCTGATAAAGAAGATCTCGCAGAAAAAGATGCCGCGCAGCCCGGAGACCGACGAGCGGGTGCGCAGGATCCTGGAGAAGAAGAAGTTCGACGCCCACATGGAAAAGCTGCAGGCGGAACTGAAAGTGGAGGTGCTCGATGAAGATTATAAATAGCCTGCTGGCGCTGGCGCTGGCCGCCGCCCCGGCGTCCGCGGCCGCCGACGGCGTGGCGGCCAAGGTGAACGGGGAACCGATACTCATCTCGGAATACAACAAGACCAAACAGGCCATCCTGGAACAGTACCGGGCCATGATGCCGGATTTCCTCAAGCAGAAGGGCGCGGAGGAGCAGCTCGCGACCATGGCGATGGACAAGCTGGTCGACGAACTGCTGCTGACCCAGCAGGCCGAGAAGCTCAAGATAAAAGTCTACGACCGCGAGCTTGAGAACGGCGTGGCCGAGATAAAGAAGCGCTTCGCGCGCGACGAGGCCGGCAGGCCCGTAAGCCCGGAAATGGCCGAGGCGGCCTTCAGGGCGGAGCTGGCCCGCGAGGGAGTCTCCGCCGCGCAGTTCCGTGAGCGCATACGCAAGCAGCTGATGGTGCGCAAACTCATCGAGGAGAAGATACGGCCCCAGGTCTCCGCCCCCAGCGAGAAGGAAGTGCGCGACTATTACGACAAGATACAGCTGGCCGTAAAGGGCGCCACCGCCTCCCTCAAGGGGATGGACAAGGACGATATCGACGAGCTCAAGGCCGTGGCCCAGCGCTTCAAGGAAGTGACCGCCGAGCGCGTGCGCCTGCGCCACATACTGGTGAAGGTAGCCGAGGGCGCGCCCCTGGCCGAGAAGAACAAGGCCCGGGAAAAGGCCCTGGCGCTCAAGAAGCTGGGCATCAAGGTCACGGTGCTCGGCGAGAAGGAGATGCGCAGGCTGGGCATGGGCGCGTTGCTCGGCGTCGGCCAGGGCAGTGCCCGCGAAAGCAAGATGGTCATCATGGAATGGACCGGCGTCGCCAAGTCCAAGGCCGCCAAGGCGCAACAGCCCGTCGCCTTCGTCGGCAAAGGCGTGACCTTCGACACCGGCGGCATCTCGATCAAGCCGGCCGAGGGCATGGAAGCGATGAAATGGGACATGGGCGGCGCCGGCGCGGTCGCCGGTGCGCTCAAGGCGCTCGCGCTGCGCAAGGCCAAGGTCAATGTCGTCGGCGTCTGCGGATTGGTCGAGAACATG
>JAVVFK010000019.1:0-19599 GCA_032251015.1 Elusimicrobiales bacterium | reverse complement strand
GCCGCGGCGAGTATGGCCGCTATGGTCTTTCCTGCGTTCATGGCACCCTCCTTTCTTCAAATTTGCCGCTGATATAGTATGCGGGAAAGGTTGACTAAAATCAAGTCCCTCCGGACCTATCTCCTTCTGGGCCCTTGGACCTATAAAAAAGAACCGCCGCCAGCTTGCGCGGGCGGCGGCTCACCTAAAGTCGCGAAAGATTACTTCGCGTTCTTGCCGATGATCTTGGCCAGGTCGAACATGGTGACCTGCTTCTTGCCGGCGAACAGCTTCAGCAGCTTCTCGTCAGCGTTGATGCAGCGCTTGTTCTTTTTATCCTGCAGGTTGTTCTTCTTGATATAGGCCCACAGTTTCTTCACGATCTCGGTGCGGGGGATCGGCTTATTGCCGACGACGGCGCCGAGGGTCTCGTTCGGGGTGATAGGGGCCATGAACTTCGAATTAGCTTTGGCAGCGGGCATTTACTTCCTCCTAATGAATAACTGCTTTACGGCTACATATTAGCCTATTTTCCCCGGGGACTGTCAATAGGATTTAGAATCCCTTTCCAGCCATTGTCTTCCGCGTGCCGGCCGGCTCGCCGCGGGACCTCCACCAAGGCTGACACCCGCCCCCCCCTGCCGGGAACTCCCGGCCGGCCGCCGGAGGCCGGCGGACCGCCTCCTGCGGCCAGACCGAGCATCAAAAACAATATTTTTTGTACCATTGTTCCCGGGCCGCCCGGCCCGATAACCCACGGAGGACGGATGAGCGAGCGAATAGAAGAGCACATGATACTGCCGCCGCGCGAAGGCGCGCGGGTTAAATTCACTTTCCAGGGACGCGGGCTGGAGGCGCTCGACGGCGAGATGATCTCCACCGCGCTCTTCGCCAACGGGATAAAGATATTCAGCCGCCACCACAGGGACGGCAGCCCGCAGGGCATCTTCTGCGCCAACGGCCAGTGCGCCCAGTGCTCGGTGCTGGCCGACGGCGTCTCCGTGAAGTCGTGCGTCACGCCGGTGCGCGAGGGAATGAAGGTGGAGGAGCTCAAAGGCGTGCCCGGGCTTCCTCCGGCCGTCTGCGTGCAGGACGCCGGCCGCATAGAGGAGCTGGAGACCGACGCTCTCATAATCGGCGGCGGGCCCTCCGGCCTGGCGGCCGCCATCGAACTGGGCAAACTGAACGTCCCCACTATAATAGTCGACGACAAGCACAAGCCCGGCGGCAAACTGGTGCTTCAGACGCACAAATTCTTCGGCTCGGTCGAGGATTGCTACGCCGGCACGCGGGGCATCGACATCGCCGACAAGCTGACCGACCAGCTCAAGGAATACCCGTCGGTCAAGGTCTGGCTGAATTCCTCCTGCGTGGCCGTCTTCTCCGACAAGAAGGCCGGCATAGTGCGCGAAGGCAGTTACTGCCTGGTACGCCCCAAGGCCATCGTGACCGCGGCCGGCGCGCGCGAGAAGTCGCTGCCTTTCCCCGGCAACACCCTGCCCGGCGTCTACGGCGCAGGCGCCTTCCAGACGCTGGTAAACCGCGACCTGGTCCGCCCCTCCGAAAAACTTTTCATAGTCGGCGGCGGCAACGTGGGCCTGATAGCGGCCTACCACGCCATGCAGGCCGGCATACGCGTCATCGGACTCATAGAGGCGCAGGAGCGCTGCGGCGGCTACAAGGTTCACGAGGACAAGATACGGCGCCTCGGCGTGCCCGTATACACGCGCCACACCATACTGCGCGCCGAAGGCAAAGAGGAACTGGAGCGCGTCACGATAGCGGAGGTGGACGACAAGTTCAGGCCGCTGCCCGGCACGGAGAAGACCTTCGAGGCCGACACGCTGCTCATCGCCGTCGGTCTCAATTCGATAAACGAGTTTCACCAGCAGGCGGTCTCCTTCGGCATGAACGCCTTCGTCTGCGGCGACGCCGAGGAGATAGCCGAGGCCTCTGCCGCCATGTTCAGCGGCAAGATAACGGCCCACAAGGTGCTCAAGAGCCTGGGCATCATGGCCGGCCCGGTACCCGCCTTCTGGTACGAGAAGCTCGAGACGCTTAAATCCCGCCCCGGCCCCACCGGCGCCGTGAAGGAGCGGGACCACGACCGCAAGGTCTATCCCGTGCTGCATTGCCGGCAGGAGATACCCTGCAACCCCTGCGCCACCTCCTGCCCCAAGAAGTCGATCAAAATACCCGTGGAAAACATCATGGCCGCCCCGAAGTTCGAAGGCGAGTGCATCGGCTGCTTCAAATGCCTGGTGGTCTGCCCGGGGCTGGCGATAACGATAGTGGACCGCCGCAAGGACGAGAACGAGCCGGTGGTCTCCGTCGCCTTCGAGATAAGCCGCGGCGCGGTGAAGAAAGACGACGAGGTGGAGCTGACCGACTGGGAGGGCTGCCCGCTGGGCCGGGCGAAGGTCGTGGAGATACGCGATTTCAAGGCCGACAGCACGCTGATAGTCCAGCTGGCCGTGGACGGAGCCGTGGCGGACCGGGTCTCCGGCGTGCGGCTCTACGCCGAGGAGAAGCCGGGCAAGCCGGCCGTCACCAGGGATTCTCCCGACGACACCGTAATCTGCCGCTGCGAACGCGTGACGCTGGGGGAGATACGGCGCGCCCTGCGCTCCGGCGTACGCGACCTTAACCAGCTCAAGGCCGTAACGCGCGCCGGCATGGGCGCCTGCGGCGCCAAGACCTGCAATTCGCTGATACTCTCCATCTGCCGCTCCGAGGGCATAAAGCCGGCGGAACTGACGCCGATGACGCAGCGCCCGCTGCTGATGGAGACCGAGTTGGGAGTTTTCGCCAACATAAAATGCCGCACCGCGATGGAGGAGAAGGCCGGCTGGAGCGGCTTCTAATACCATGACCGATAAAAATTACGACGTCGTCATCATAGGCGCGGGCAGCGTGGGAACGCCGCTGGCGCTGGAGCTGGCTGAAAATGGCCGCAAGGTGCTGGTGCTCGACGAGCTGGCCTCGGCCGGCCAGGGCCAGAACAAGGAAGCCATCGGCGGCGTGCGCGCGACCCATTCCGACGGCGCCAAGATCAAGACCTGCCTGCGCAGCCTGGAGGTATTCTCCACCTGGCATGAGAAGCGCGGCGACGATATAGGCTGGCTCACGGGCGGCTACTGCTTCCCGGTCTATACCGAGAGCGACGAGCGGCTCCTTAAAGAGATGCTAAAGGTGCAGCAGACCTTCGGTCTCGATATCTCCTGGCTCGGGCCGGAGGAGATAACGAAACTCGCCCCGGGCATAAGCCCGCGGGACCTGCGCGGCGGCACCTATTCCCCGGGCGACGGCAGCGCCTCGCCGCTGCTCAGCGGCCAGGCCTTCTACCGCGCCGCGGTCAAAGCCGGCGCAGAATTCCGGTTCCGCGAGCGCGTAACGGGCCTGAACGTCTCCGGCGGCGCCGTGAAAGGCGTCATGACGGACAAAGGGACCTACGGCGCGGCCAAAGTGGTCGACGCGGCGGGCGCCAAAGCCGCGGAGATAGCGGAGATGGCGGGAGTGAAGGTCCCGGTCCGGCCCGACTGCCACGAGGCCGGTATCACCGAGCCGCTGAACCCCTTCCTCAAGCCGATGATAGTGGACATCCGGCCCGGCGATAAGTCCAAGAACTATTATTTCTACCAGAATTCCGAGGGGCAACTGGTGTTCTGCCTCACCCCCAACCCGCCGGTCTGGGGCGACGACTGCCGCGCCACCTCCGAATTCCTGCCCGAGGTATCCCGCCGCATGATAAACCTCATGCCGCAGCTCTCGGGCGTAAAGGTGCGCCGCACCTGGCGCGGCCTCTACCCGATGACCCCGGACGGTTTCCCGGTAGTGGACGCCGGCCCCGGCCCGGACGGGTTCGTCCTGGCGGTCGGGATGTGCGGCCAGGGCTTCATGCTGGGCCCCGGCCTGGCCCCCACCCTGGCGCGCGCCATGGACGGCGGGATAACGGACGACGATAAAGAGATACTGCGCGGCTTCCGGCTGGACCGCGAGTTCGCGGGCATGGAAAAGCTCAAGTAATACCGGGCTTTTTTCCCGGTCATGCAATAAAAACGGCGCCGGCCGCGTTATGGTTGTGCGGCCATATATATGTTTATGAAAAAATTATTCCTTTTGATCTCGCTGGCGGCCCTGGCGGGCGCGCCCGCGTCCGCGGAAGAAATAACCTGGGAGCAATGCGTGCGCGAGGCGCTCGCCAACAACCCCTCGCTGAGCGCCAGGAAGCTGGCGATAGAGCAGAACAGGCACACCTACCTCTCCGGCTACAACGCCTTCATGCCCAATATCAGCCTCTCCCATTCGGTAAGCCGGAGCGGCGGGGATTCCGCGGCCGCCTCCACCGGATGGCGAGCCGGGATCTCGGCCTCCGAGATCCTCTTCAACTTAAAGACCTTTTCCTCCATAAGGTCCTCCAAGCTGAGCTACGAAAAAGCCGAGGCCGACTACCGGGCGGAATCCGCCGCGCTGCGCCAGACGCTCTACTCGGCCTTCGTGAACCTGCTCTTCTCGCAGGAGAAGCTGGCCGCGCAGGAACGGGTGATGGACCTGCGCGACCAGAACGCGCGGCTGCTCAAGCTGAAATACGAGAGCGGCATGGAGTCCCGCGGCAATATGCTCTACGCCGAAGCTCTCTATGAGGTGGCCAAAGCCGACACCGCCAAGGCCGGGCGTTCGCTGGATATAGCCCGCCGGGGGCTGCTGGCCGCGATGGGGACCTCGGACTACAGGCCGCTTACGGCGCGGGGAGAATTCTCCTCGCCCGACTATACCCTGGACACCGGGAACCTCAAGCCGCTGATAGAGGCCTCTCCCCGCGTCGTCTCCCAAAGAAAAAGCCTCGGCGTCTACCAAGAGCGCCTGCTCTCGGCGAAGTACGACGCGGCGCCGAGCCTGAGCGCCAGCCAGTCCATGAGCTGGAGCGGGGCCCACGAATTCCCCGACAGGAAGAGCTGGTCGCTGGGACTCTCCCTCTCTATACCGATACTCTCCAACGGGCCGACCTACTACAAACACAATACATCCGCCGCGCGCGCCGCGCTCAAGGCCGCGGAAGAGGGCCTGCGCGGGACCGTACTGGAGCTGGAGAACGATATTTTCAACTTCTACAACGAGTTCCTCAACGCCAGGCAGACCGCCGCCGCGCACGTCAGGATACTGGAGGCCAGCGAGGAGCGCTACAAGGAATCGCAGATAAAGTACATGGCGGGCAAGATCAGCTTCCTCGACCTGGAAAACATAGAGCAGAACCTGGTGGACGCGCGGCTCAACCAGCTGGAATACCTGAAGACCGCCAATACGCGCAAGCTGGCCGTCGAGAACCTTCTCGGTGTCGCCCTCGGCGACTGACAAGGAATAAAGATCTATGCAGAACAAGAACATGAAGAAGATATTCATCCTCCTCCTCGCGGCGGCCGCGGCGGGCGGAGGCTGGTGGTATTTCTCAAAGAAGAAGTCCGGCGGAGACGACGCCCCTTATTCCTCCACCGCCGCTTTCATAAAATCGACGGCCGAATACGTGGAGACCACCGGCGGCGTGGAACCTCTCAACCGGGTGGAGATACAGCCCTCCTCCGGCGGACGCATAGAGGAAATATTGGCGGGGGAGGGAAAGAAAGTGGCCCTGGGCGAGACGCTGGCGCTTATGAGCTCGTCCGACCGCGTCGCCATCCTCGACTCCGCGCGCGCGATGGGCGAGGAGCAGTTCAATTACTGGAGGGAGGCCTATAAGCCCATAAAGATCATCTCCCCGATAGAGGGCACCGTCATACTCAAGAACGTGGTGGAGGGCCAGACCGTGAGCGCCAACACCGTGCTCTTCGCCATCTCCGACCGCCTCATCGTGGCCGTGGGAGTGGACGAGTCCGACATCGGCCGCGTTAAGGAGGGCCAGCGCGCCGAGATAGTTCTCGACGCCTACCCCGACAGCCCCGTCAAAGGAACGGTGTTCCAGATACTCGACGAGGGCAAGAACCAGAGCAGCGTCATCACCTACACCGTAAAGATACGCCCCGACCGGGTCCCCTCCTTCTACAAATCGCAGATGACCGCCAATATAAAGATACGCGTCACCGAGCCGAAACCGGCTCTTTTCATCCCCTCGCGCGCCGTCACGCTGGACGCCTCCGGCGCCACGTCCGTCATAACCGCCTTTGAAAAAGGAAAGCCGGTATACAAACGCGTGGTCACGGGCCTCGACGACGGCGAACTGGTGCAGATAAAGCGCGGCCTCGAGGAGGGCGAAGAGGTGTTCTACCGCGGCAGGCCCTACCGGCCGCAGACCGCCAGCGGCGGGACCAACCCCCTTATGCCGCAGCGCGGCAAGATGAGCGGCCAGCAGCGCCGCGCCATGCGGGGCCGCTGAGGCGGGCGCCGGCGAAACCCGTTCCATTATGATCGAGCTTAAAGGCATCAGGAAAATATACCGGATGGGCGGCGAGGACCTGGAGGTCCTCAAGGGCGTGGACCTCACAGTCAAAGAAGGCGAGTTCGTCGCCATCATGGGACCCTCCGGCTCCGGCAAATCCACGCTGATGCACATACTGGGACTGCTCGACAGGCCCAGCGCCGGCTCGTTCAGGCTCTATGGCCGCGAGATCAGCGCCCTCGACGACGCGGAACTCTCCTACCTGCGGGCCCGCATCATCGGTTTCGTCTTCCAGCAGTTCAATTTGCTGCCGCGCATGACGGCGGCGGAGAACACCGCGCTGCCGCAGATATACCTGGGCGAGAAGGCCGATCCCGCCGCGGCGATCAGACACCTGGCCGCCGTCGGCCTCTCCGACAGGGCCGGCCACAGGCCCAACCAGCTCTCGGGCGGCCAGCAGCAGCGCGTGGCCATAGCCCGGTCTATGGTCAACGAGCCGCGCATCGTATTCGCCGACGAGCCCACCGGCAACCTGGCCTCGGCCCAGGCGGACGAGATCATGGGCATCTTCAAAAGCCTCAACGAGCGGGGGATCACCGTGGTCCTGGTGACGCACGAGCCGGACATAGCGGCCTGGGCGAACCGGACCATCAAGCTCAAGGACGGCCTCATAATCGAGGACACCTCCAAAAAACCCGTGCCGGAAGCAGAGGGGAAACCGGTACGGGTGCCCGACAGCTTCTTCCTGACCTGGCGCGAGGCCGCCGAGAACATGGCCTCGTCGGTGCGCTCCATACTCAGCAACAAGACGCGCTCGCTGCTGACCATGCTGGGCATCATCATAGGCGTGGGCGCGCTGATAGCGATGCTCGCCGTCGGCACCGGCGCGCAGAAGGCCATAGAGAAACAGATGTCCTCGCTGGGGACAAACCTGCTGGCCGTCATGCCCGCCCGGATGAGCGGGCGCGGCCCCTCCCAGGGCTTCGGCGGCACCAGCCGTCTCACCGAGGAGGACGCAGCCGCCCTGGCGCGGCTGCCCAATGTAGTAAGGACCGACTCGCTGGTATCCGGAAGCGCCCAGGTCGTCTACGGGGCGAAGAACCACCGCACATCGGTGACGGGGGCGGGGGCCGTCTACTCCTCTATGCGCGCGGCCCAGCCTTTCTACGGCCGCTTCTTCTCCGACCAGGAGGCCCGGCAGATGCGCAAGGTGGCCGTCATAGGCCAGACGGTAGCCAACGAGCTTTTCGGCGCCGAGGACCCGGTCGGGAAAACGATAAAGATCAACCGCAGGAATTTTTCGGTGATCGGCGTACTGCCCTTCAAGGGCGCGCAGGGCCCCCGCGACCAGGACGACACCGTGGTCATCCCGCTTCAGACGGCGATGAAGACGGTGCTCGGCAAGCAGTACGTGGACTCTATCTGGGTCGAGATGGCGGATTTCCACCTCATGGAGGAGGCCCAGGAACGCATAACGGCTCTCATGCGGCAGCGCAAGGGGCTGCCGGACCATAAGGACGACACTTTCATGATCCTGAACATGGCCGAGTTCCAGTCCATGCTCACCGGGACTATAAAGACTTTCAGCACGCTGCTCGGCTTCATAGCGGGCATCTCGCTCATCGTGGGCGGCATCGGCATCATGAACATCATGCTGGTCAGCGTGAGCGAGCGCACCAAGGAGATCGGCCTGCGCAAAGCCATCGGCGCCAACAAGCGGGCGGTACTGCTGCAGTTCCTCATCGAGGCCGTGATAGTCTCGGTCATCGGCGGCATGCTGGGCATCGCGGCCGGGGCGGGAGGGGCCCTCGTCCTCTCCAAGGTCTCGGGCTGGGCCGTCTATATCTCCCCCTCCTCCGTCGCGCTGGCCTTCGGTTTCTCGGCCGGGGTCGGCGTGGTCTTCGGCTTCTGGCCGGCCAAGAAAGCCTCCGACCTCTCCCCGATAGACGCCCTCCGTTACGAGTAAGTATCCGGGGACAGTATACGTAATTCCCCGAAAACCGCTTAAACCGCGCAGGGCAGCGGGGCAGAATGGAATTACGTATACTGTCCCCGGATTGTTATAATTTAAAGATGGTCAAACTATCCCGTCTCAACGCCAACCTTTTAAAGGCCCGTTACGCCGTGCGCGGCAAGATAGTAATCCGCGCCCAGGAACTGGAAAAACAGGGCCGCCGCATAACCTACTGCAATATCGGCAACCCGCAGGCCCTCGGACAGAAGCCGCTGACCTTCGTCCGGCAGGTCCTGGCGCTGACCGAATATCCCGAACTGCTCGCCGCGCCGGAGACCGCCGCCGCCTTCCCGGTCGACGCCGTGCGGCGCGCGCGGCTGATACTGGGAAATAACCCGACCGGCACCGGCGCCTACACGCAGAGCGCCGGCATGCCCTTCATACGGCAGGCCGTGGCGGATTTCATCTCGCGCCGCGACGGAATCCCGGCCGACCCGGACCGGGTACTGCTCACCGACGGAGCCAGCAAGGGCGTGCAGTCGGCCATGACCATGCTGACCAGCGGCCCCGACGACGGCTTCATGATACCGATACCGCAGTACCCGCTCTACAGCGCCACCATCGACCTCTACGGCGCGCGTCATATCAATTATTTCCTCGACGAGGCCGCCGGCTGGCAGCTCAGCGAGGCGGAACTGAGGCGTTCGGCGGACGAGGCCCGCGCGCAGGGCGTGAACCCCGTCGCGATAGCCGTCATAAACCCCGGCAACCCGACCGGGGCCGTCCTCTCGCGCGAGAACATCATCATGGTCGTGCGCTTCGCCAAAGAGAACGGCCTGGCGATACTGGCCGACGAGGTGTACCAGGAGAACATCTACGGCGAGGGACTCAAGTTCCATTCCTTCGCGAAAGTCATGCACGAGCTGGGCGAGAAAGAGGTTACCCTCTTCAGCTTCCATTCCGTCTCCAAGGGCTTCCTCGGCGAATGCGGCCACCGCGGCGGCTACATGGAAGTCCGCAATATGCCCGACGACGTCTGGGCGGAACTTATCAAGCTCCAGTCCATCGGCCTCTGCTCCAACACCGCCGGCCAGTTGGTCACTTACCTGATGATCGACCCGCCTAAACCCGGCGACGAGAGCTTCGCGCTCTACGAGAAGGAAAAGAACGCCGTACTCGGCGACCTCAGGGAGAAGGCCTCCATCCTGGGGGCCGGCCTCAATTCGATAGAAGGCATGAGCGTGACGGTGCCGCACGGAGCCATGTATGCCTTCGTGAAGTTCGACCTGCCGCATCCCGAGGGGATCGACCCGGAGAAGATGACGCCGGCCGAGCGTCACAAGTACGAATCGTCCCGCGACTCTAAATACTGCCTGCGCCTTCTGGAAGAGACCGGCATCTGCGTGGTGCCGGGGTCCGGCTTCGGCCAGTGCCCCGGCACGCTGCACTTCCGCACCACTTTCCTGCCGCCCAGGGAGGAGATAAGCGCCCTTGTGGAGAAGATGCGCGGGTTCCACGCCTCCTACCGCGCCAGGCTGGCGCAGGGATCGGCCAGGTCGGCCTGAGAGGGCCGAATTTGGTATCATTTCACCTTATCACCCGCGGCCCGGAGGTCAACATGATGAGCGTATCGGTAAAATGCCCGCATTGCGGCAAGTCCCTGATGGACCCTTCCAAGAAACTAAACGGCAAGCCGGCCATAGCCGTGCGCCTCACCTACGCGGGCAAGAACGCCCCGCTCTACCTCAGTTCCCTCTACGGCAGCTACGAAGTGGAGACCTCCCTGCCCATGCCGCTCAACAAGATCGCGGGGTTCCGCTGCACGCACTGCAAGGCCGACCTCAAGAGCACCCGCAAGTGCGACGTCTGCTCGGCGCAGATGGTGGCCTTCGACCTGAAGCAGGGCGGCCAGGTGCAGATCTGCTCCCGCCGCGGCTGCAAAAAGCACATCCTGGAGTTCCAGGACCCCGATAACGAGCTGCAGGCTTTCTACAAGTCCTACGTAAAGTCCTTCAAGTGAGGTGACGGCCGGACGCCCGCGTCAGGCGGGCGCGGCCGGCCTTTCCCCGATGGAATCCCAACACGCCAGGTCCAGGCTGAGATTCGTAATATCCTCGATAACGTTCTTCGCCGTGCTCGGCGGAGGCGCCTGGTATCTGCTGCGCGAAGGGCGCTTCGCGGGGTCCGGCGGCGCTCAGGAGAGCGCGGCCCCTCTTCCTCCCGCGGCCCCCGTCGCGCCGGACGCCGTCCCGTCGGAAGGACCCGCGCCGGGCGCGGGACTGGCCATAGAGGGCTCGGCGTATTTCAAGCGCCAGGTCACACGCTCGCTCAAGCTCATCTGGCTTTACGACAAGGAAGCCTTCAACTTCGTACGCAAATACGTCTATGTCGTACGCAGCGCCGATAAAACCGCCTTCGGCATGCACGCGAACGTACCGACCGTCTTCATATCCGAAACCAATACTTACAAGTCCGACGCCTGGTGCGCCGGCATAGTAGCCCATCACGCCTGGCACTCCTATTACCGCGCGGCGTCGCGGGCCGCCGGGCGCAGGAGAGGGGTCCCTCCCCCTCCCGGAGAGAAGGCGGAATGGATAGAGAAAAAGGTCCCCAACCCGCTCGAGTACGACATCACCACACTGCGCGACATAACCGCGCAGGAAGCCAGGGCGGACGAATTCCAGCTCAGGGTGCTCCGCGCCGTGGGGGCGTCCCGGGCCGAGATAAACAGCGTAAGCCGGCGCGACCCGCGCGACCTTTCCGTCAGCCACGACGGCAGTTATTCCTCCAAGCCGTGAAACACGTATCCGCCGGACACCTTAGCCTGGGCCGCCTCAGGCTGCGCAACGGCCTCTGGCTGGCCCCCATGGCCGGCATCACCAACGGCCCGTTCCGGCTGCTCTGCGCCCGCGGCGGCGCGGGGCTGGTCGTCACCGAGATGGTCTCGGCCGACAGCCTGCGCTACGCCAACCGCAAGTCGATGAAGATGCTCGACATCACGCCGGGCGAGCGCCCGGTCGCCATACAGATATTCGGCGCCGATCCCCAGGCGATGGCCCTGGCCGCCAAGCTGGCCGAGGAGGCGGGAGCCGACGTCATAGACATAAACGCCGGCTGCCCCGTGAAGAAAGTGCTCAAGGCGGGCGCGGGCTCGGCCCTCATGAAGCGGCCCGGCCTGCTGGCCGACATCACGGCCGCCGTGGTCAACGCCGTCAAAGTCCCCGTCACGGTCAAGACGCGCGTCGGCCTTAAAGCGGGGACCGTGCTCGGGCCGGAACTTGCCAGGCTGGCCGAGAGCGAGGGGGCCGCCGCCGTAATTATTCACGGGCGCTACGCCGAGGCCTTCCACACGGGCCCCGTGGACCTGGACGCGGTGGCGGCCACCGCCGCGGCCGTGAAGATACCGGTCATCGGCAACGGCGGGGTGAAGGACGCCGGCGCGGCCCGCGCCATGCTCGAAGCCGGCTGCGCCGGCGCCGCCATAGGCCGGGCGGCCGTCGGCAACCCTTTCGTTTTTTCAGAGATAGAGTCCGGCCTGGCCGGCCGGCCGGTGAAGGAGCGCGGGCCGGAGGACGCGATAACGCTGTTCCTCGAGTTCCTGGAACTCAACTGCGGCGTCTACGGCCCGGAGCACGGCGTGATCCGGGCGCGCAAGCTCATCGGCTACTGCCTCAAGGGCCTCAAGGGCGCCGCCGCGCTGCGCGGGGCTTTCATGGAAAAGAAAACCCTTAATGAGGCCAAAGCCCTTTTGGTAGAATATCTCCATTCCTCCCGCCGGTAAGGACTTTTTTATGGCACAGACAGAAACAGCCGACACCCCCCTCATGCAGCAGTACCAGGCGCTCAAGCGCGAGCACCCGGGGTCCATTCTTTTTTTCCGGCTCGGCGACTTCTACGAGATGTTCGACGCCGACGCCAGGGCGGCCAGCCAGCTGCTGGGCGTGGTCCTGACCTCGCGCCACGGCGTGCCCATGTGCGGCGTGCCCTACCATTCCTCCGCCACCTATATCTCCAGGCTGCTCAAGGCCGGCAGGCGCGTGGCCATCTGCGAGCAGGTCGCGCCCTCCGCGGAAGAGGCTAAAAAGTCCAAGCTCTTCAAGCGCGAGATAGTGCGCGTCATGACGCCGGGCACCATAGTCGAGGACGAACTGCTGCAGTCCAAGACGGCCTCGTACCTGGCCTCGCTGCACATCGACATAGTCGGCTGGGGACTGTCCTGGATAGACGCCTCCACCGGCGAATTCTACGCCGCGCAGAACGTCAACGACCCGCGCCTTTACGCGCTGCAGTCGCTGCTCTCCAGGATCTCGCCGGCCGAGCTGATAACCGGCGACGAGTCCGCCGCGCGCCTGGAGGCCGCGGGCCTGCTCCCGTCCGGCGCGATGGTAACCTCCTATTTCGAGCCGGACGGCGAAGCCCTTCCCTGGCAGCGCCACGCCGTCTGGCAGAACAATAAGCTGGCGGCCAAGACCGCCGTCAGCGCGATCAATTACCTGCGCCAGACGCAGCCGGGGCTGAAAGAGACCTTCTCCCCCTCTTTCTTCGAGCCGGGCGGCCGCCTCCAGCTCGACGAGTCGGCCATGAAGACGCTCGACATAGTCAGCTCCGAAGGCGGGGACGACGCCAACACCCTCTGGGGCGCGCTGGACCTGGGCCGCACTTCGATGGGCTCGCGCCTGCTCAAGAAATGGCTGCTCGAGCCGCTCTGCGACCTGCCGGCCATAAAGGCCCGCCACGATTTCACCGGCTTCCTGGCCGGCGACCGCGAGGCCCGCGAATCGCTGGGAGCCCTGCTCTCGCAGGTGCCCGACATCGAACGCGTCCTGGGCCGCGTGGCCAACGCCAGCGCCTCGCCGCGCGACGCGGCGGCCGTGCGCCGGTCGCTGTCCCAGCTGCCGCGCCTGAAGATGCTCCTGTCCTCCCCGGCTTTCTTCGAGAAGGCCCCCGGCCTAGCCGGCGCGCTGGAGGAGGTCTCCAAACCTCTCAACGCGCTGCGCGAACTCCTGGAAACGGCCCTGGCCGACGCCCCGCCCGTTAAGATCTCCGACGGCGGCGTGATAAAGGACGGCTACAACGCCGAACTCGACGAACTGCGCGGGGTGCGCAAGAACAGTCAGAAACTGCTGGTGGACATAGAGCTCAAGGAGAAGGAGAAGACCCAGATCCCTTCGCTCAAGGTCGGCTATAACTCCGTTTTCGGATACTACCTGGAGGTCACCCGCACCCACCTGCCCAAGGTCCCCCATTATTTCGTGCGCAAACAGACGCTGGTCAACGCCGAGCGCTTCATCACCGAGGAACTTAAAGTCCTCGAAGGCAAGATCCTCGGCGCCGAGGAGCGCATTTCCCGTTTGGAGACGCACCTGTTCGGCGAGCTGCGCGCGGAGCTGCTCTCCCGGCTGTCGGCGCTGCGCGCCTTCGCCATGGCCGCGGCCGAACTGGACGCCTTCCTGGCGCTGGCCGAAAGCGCGGTGAAATACGACCTGGTCCGCCCCGAGATGACCGGCGGCGGCGAACTGAAGATAGAGGAAGGCCGCCACCTGGTGGTGGAGCGGCTGCTGCCGGCCGGCGCCTTCGTCCCCAACGATATAGACCTGGGCGGGGAAGGGCCGCAGCTGGTAGTGCTCACCGGCCCCAACATGAGCGGCAAGAGCGTCTACCTGCGCCAGAACGCGCTGATAGTGCTGATGGCCCAGGCGGGCTCGTTCGTGCCCGCCAAGTCGGCCGTCATAGGCGTGACCGACCGCATCATGACCCGCATCGGGGCGCAGGACAGGCTCTCGCGCGGCGAGTCCACCTTCATGGTCGAGATGCGCGAAACGGCCTCGATACTCAATCTCGCCGGTCCGCGCAGCCTGCTGCTGCTCGACGAGGTCGGCCGCGGCACCTCCACCTTCGACGGCATCTCCATCGCCTGGGCCGTGGTCGAATACCTGCACAAGGCCGAGGGCGGGCCCCGCGTGCTCTTCGCGACCCATTATTTCGAGCTGACCGAGCTGGCCGAAAAATACGCCGGAATAAAGAACTTCAACGTGGCGGTAAAGGAATGGACCAATACCGCCGGCAAGACCGAGGTGGTCTTCCTCCACAAGATAACGCAGGGTCCGGCCGACAAGTCCTACGGCATACACGTGGCGCAGCTGGCCGGCCTGCCCGAATCCTGCGTGGCGCGCGCCAGGGAGATCCTGCGCGAGCTGGAATCACGCGACCGCATAGAGGCGGCCCCGGCCGGCGACAGCCTGCCGCCGATGCTGCCGATGTTCTCTACGCACCCGCTTATAGACGAGATAAAGTTATGCGACCCGGACCGGATGACGCCGCTCGAGGCGCTCAAGACGGTCACGGAGTGGAAGAAGCGGGCCCAATAAGCCGCGTTCCCCGTAAATGAAAAGGCCGGGCTCGCCGCCCGGCCTTTCCCATTTCCAGCCGATAGGTCCCGGCTCAGGAAAAAGACTTCAGTACCGCCTCCAGCTCCTCGTACATGAAAGGCTTGCTGAGCACTCCGGCGGCCCCTTTACCCATCAGCTGGTCTCTCAGCGGCTCCTGCTGCACGGCGGTAACCATCACCACCCTGGCGGCCGGGTCGATCGCCTTTATCTCCGTCAGCGCTTCCAGCCCGGTCTTGCCCGGCATTATCATGTCCATCAGCACCAGTTCCGGCGAAGTCTCGGAGAAGAGCTTCACCGCCTCCGCCCCGTCGCAGGCCTCGCCGACCACCTGGTGGCCCATCTCGGTCAGCAGGTCGCGTATCATGGCCCGCGTAAGGTCGCTGTCGTCGACTATCAGAACTTTCATACCCCTCCCCCCGCTCGCTCAGCCGTTGAGCGCGTAATTCGGCGTCTCCTTGGTGACGCGCACGTCGTGCACGTGGCTTTCCTTGAGACCCGCGCCCGAGATGCGGACGAAGCGCGCCTTGCGGCGCAGCTCGGCCAGGTTACGGCAGCCGCAGTAGCCCAGGCCCGCGCGCAGGCCGCCGGTCAGCTGATGTACTATCGCCGAGACCGGGCCCTTATATGGGACCTGGCCCTCTATACCCTCTGGCACCAGTTTGTCCTTTTCCACGCCCTGCTGGCCGTAGCGGTCCTTTGAACCGGCCTCCATGGCGCCGACGGAGCCCATGCCGCGATAAGCCTTGTAGCTGCGGCCGTGGTAGAGAATTATGTCGCCCGGCGCCTCTTCGGTGCCGGCCAGCAGCGTGCCCAGCATGACGCAGTCCGCGCCGGCGGCCAGCGCCTTGGTAACGTCGCCGGAGAACTTTATCCCGCCATCGGCGATGACCGGGACTTTGCCCCTGGCCGCGCGCACGCAGTCGCGCACGGCGGTGAGCTGCGGCACGCCGACGCCCGAGACTATGCGCGTCGTGCAGATGGAACCGGGACCTATACCCACCTTTATCGCGTCGGCGCCGGCGCGTATGAGGTCGCGCGCGCCCTCGAAGGTCGCCACGTTGCCCGCTATGACCTCCACGCCGAAGCGGCGCTTGACCTCTTTGAGCGTCCGCAGAACGTTGGCCGAATGGCCGTGCGCCGAATCGAGCGAGATCAGGTCCGCGCCGGCCTTGACCAGTTCGGCGGCCCGCTCGACGGCGTCGGCGCCGGCGCCGATGGCCGCGCCCACGCGCAGCCGGCCCGCTTTATCCTTGCAGGCGTCGGGGTACTGCTTCCTGTTGAGTATGTCGCGGACGGTGATGAGGCCTTTCAGTTCCCCGTTGCGGCCCACCAGCGGCAGCTTCTCTATGCGGTGCTCCTGCAGCAGCCGCTCGGCCTGCTCCAGCGTGGTGCCGGGACGCGCGGTGACCAGCTTGGTCGTCATCGCGGTGGAAACTTTTTTGCCGAGGTCCTTGAGGAACCGCAGGTCGCGGTTGGTCAGCAGGCCCACCAGCCGGCCGCGGGAAACGACCACCGCGCTGGAGACGCCGTGCTTTGCCAGCAGGGCGACGGCATCGGAGAGCTTCTCGTCGGGGGAGATGGTCAGCGGATCGGTGATGACGCCGCTCTCGTGCTTCTTGACCCTGGCCACCTCCTGCGCCTGCTCGCGGGCCGTCATGGCGCGGTGTATGATACCAAGACCGCCCTCGCGGGCCATCGCTATGGCCAGCGGAGCCTCGGTAACCGTGTCCATCGCGGCCGAGACCAGCGGGATATTGAGCTTTATGCCGGCGGTGAGCCGGGTGGAGAGGTCCGTTCCTTTCGGCATGACGGAGGACTTTGAGGGGACCAAGAGGACGTCGTCGAAGGTAAGGCCCAAACGGATATCATCCTTAAGCACCGGGAACCTCCTTGGCGGCTTTAACAGAGTTTATCTATTAAGCGGGCTGCTTTTCAATCATGGAAACCGGCCAGGCCCCGGCGCAGCCGGAAGACGCAATAGAAGGCGGAGTAAAGAATACCGGGCAGGGCGGCGTGGTACGAGGCGCCGGCCGCGGCGATATCAGCGGTCTCCACCGAAGCGGCAATGTCCAGCGGGGTTAAGAGCACGAACTTGGCCGCCGCTATGAGATAGAAGACGTTCTCGATCAGCGCGGCGGGGACGGCCCAGCGCAGCCGGAAGTAAAAAGCGGCCCCGATAGAGGCTTCCATAGCGTAAAAAGCCGCCACCCATCCCGCCGAGGAAGAAAAAACGCCGGCGCGGAAACCGGGCCACAGTGTCAGTTCCAGCGCCAGCCAGACCGGAGCCAGCAGGTAGAAATAGTCCAGTTTCCCCATCTTTTGGTCCATATTTAGCGGGTCCTTGGACCTAAACCCCAGGCCGCACTATATAATATAATTTTGATACCGGCCCCGGCCGGCCAAGGAGAAAATATGCGTTCAGCTCTCGCTCTCGTTCTTATATCCTCTCTTGTTCCCGCCTCTTTCGCAGCCGTAGATCAGCTGGAAGAGAAGGCCGGTTACACGGTCGGCACGGCCGACATTCCCCCGACGCCCTATCCCCACCCGGTACAACCGCCCGTCACTCCCGGCACGTCCATAGCCGAATACTCCGCGTTCGATACCTATACCTTCGAAAGCGAAGCCAAAGAGGCGATGGAGCCGCGCATAGCCGGCCTGCGGGCCGCCGGCATACAGACCCTCGGCGGGCGGGTGGTAAAGCGGGACAGGCGCTGGTCCTTCGTCGTAGAGTACCTGCCCCGCGTGCAGCACTCCGCCGTAATGCCCCCTGCCGTCATACTGCGCTCATATGAGAGCCCCACGGCCTACTGGCTCAAGCGCGAAGCCGAAGCCGCGGCCGCTCAGGCCCGCTCGGCAATGAGCGCCGGCGGACTCTCTCCCATGTCGCTCTCAACATATAAGAGCGGCAAGGACTACGCTTTCCGTATCGATTACGCGGTGAAGGACCTGATGCGCAAGGCCGCCGCCTACGACGTGGAGATCAAATCATTCGAGTCAGGCGATTACACTTTCGAGAGCGACGCCGAGGAAGCCGCCCCGGGGCTGATCTCGGGCCTGCGCCAGGCCGGCCTCTCCCCTGTGGCGGCCGTGCCTTTCCGCGGCGCCGACCGCAGATGGCGGCTGCGCGCCGAGCACGCGGTGCGCGTCAACAAAGGCCCCGCACGACCCTCCCACGCCATCTCCCGCTACGAGCCCGCCGAGACCTTCACCTTCGACAGCGGCGCGCTGGAGGCGGCCGGCGAAGCCTCGGCCAAGTTCAGGGCCGCCGGCGTCAAAGCGCTGCATCACTGGGCCCGCAAAATGAACCGTGACTACAGCTTCGGCCTCGATTTCATAGTCCGCAATATCTACGCCGGATACACCGTGACGCCTTCGGCCGCGGTACTGACCTACGCCTCGCCCGAGACCTTCACCTTCGAGAGCGAGGCCGAAGAGGCGTTGGCGGAAAAATCGGCGCGCTTCGACGCCGAGGGCCTTCCCGCCATCGGCGGCAGGACTTTCAGGACCGGCCGGAATTACTCCTTCTCGCTGGACTACCTATCCCTGGCCCGCTGATGAGCGTAAAGGTACTGCCCGAAGAAGTGGCCGCCAAGATAGCTGCCGGCGAGGTGATCGAACGCCCTTCCTCCGTCCTTAAGGAACTCATAGAGAATTCCATAGACGCCGGCGCCTCGCGCGTCAGCGTCTCGGCCGAGAAGGCCGGAAAGGCCCTCATCCGCGTAAACGACGACGGCGCCGGGATGTCTCCGGAGGACCTCCGGCTGTCCGTCATGCGCCACTCGACCAGCAAGATAGCCTCTTTCGAGGACCTCGACGCGCTCGACACCTACGGCTTCCGCGGCGAGGCGCTGTTCTCGGCGCTGGCCGTCTCACGCCTGAAGATAACCACCTGCCGCGCCGGCGACGAAGCGGCCTCTTTCATAGAAGGCGACTCAGGCGTGATAAAGGCCGAAGGCAAGGCGGCCCCGGCCTGCGGCACCACGGTGGAAGTGCGCGACCTTTTCTTCAATGTCCCCGCGCGGCTTAAGTTCCTGCGCGGCGACCCGTCGGAGCGCGCGCACCTGATACGAGTCGCAGAGGAAGCGGCGCTGGCAAATCCCGGCGTCTCCTTTTCGCTCGAAGTCGACGGCGCGGAGATCTTCTCGCTCAAGGCCGACGGCGGCCCCTGGGAGAGCGCCTGCCTGGCCCGCGCCAAAGAACTGCTGGGCGGCAAGGTGGCCGAGGGCCTGACCGCGCTGGAACTGAAGGCCGGGGAATTGTCGCTGCGCGCGCTCTTCTCTCTGCCCGACTCGCTCTACGCCACGCGGCAGAACCAGTTCTTCTTCGTAAACCGCCGGCCCGTCTCGTCCAAGACGCTGCAGCAGGCCCTTTACAGCGGCTACGATATCATGCGCGGCGGCAAGCATCCCGCCTGCGCCCTGTATCTTGACCTGTCGGCGGCCGAGGTGGACGTGAACATCCACCCGCGCAAGGCCGACGTGAAGTTCCGCGCCGAAGGCGCTATTTTCAAGTTCGTTTCAGGCGCAGTCAACGCCCGGCTGCTTAAGACCCAGCGGGCTTCGGTCGCCATAGATCCCGGCGCCTCGCCGGCGCGGGACGAGGCCGCGGCCCCCGCGCCGGCGGCCGAGGTCAGGGCCGCGCTGCTTGACCTGGTCCCCCTGCTGGGGGTCCTTCAAACCACCTCTCCCGGAGAAATCAGGTAAGGTGGCTTTTCGTCTGCCCCGGGAACTCTGGCTGCGATGCGGGCTGGGAGCGGTTCTTCCGGCGGTTCTGGTGCTGGCATGGGGGTACGGCGCCCGCTCCGGAAGTTCGGTCGTGCCCGGGTTTCAAGAGGTCTGGAGCGTGCTTTCCCATCCGTTCGACGTGCCCCGGGACCTCCTGTCCGGGTCCCTGGCGGAGTCGACCGG
>JAVVFK010000199.1:0-4647 GCA_032251015.1 Elusimicrobiales bacterium | reverse complement strand
TGGCCCGGCCCGGTAAATTCATATAATATGTCCACGGGCCCTATGGGCCCTACCGAAAGACATAGCAGGAGAACCCCTTACATGCCCAAGCTCAAGAAGTCCGACTTCCTCAAAGAAACCGTTCAGCACATCGATATCAAGAAGCATAACGTCGTCCCGCTGGTGGACGCCATGCGCGAGATGGCCTTTTCGGCCCGCGACCTGGCCCGCGCCGCCGACATATACCAGATGATGCTCGAGGACAAGAAGTCCTCCGTGATCCTCTGCCTCGCCGGCTCGCTGTTCTCCGCCGGCCTCAAGAAGGTCGTCTACGACATGGTCAAGAACAACATGGTGGACGCCATCGTCTCCACCGGCGCCATCATCGTGGACCAGGACTTCTTCGAGGGCCTGGGCTTCAAGCATTACAAGGGCACCCCGTACGGGATCGACGACAACAATCTGCGCGACCTGCACATCGACCGCATCTACGACACGTTCATAGACGAGGACGAGCTGCGCGTCTGCGACGACACCACCCGCAAGATAGCCGACTCCCTGGAGCCGCGCCCCTATTCCTCGCGCGAGTTCATCGAGGAGATGGGCCGCTACCTCTCCAAGCACGGCAAGAACAAGGAGAGCGTGGTGCTGGCCGCCTATGAGAAGCGCGTGCCGATATTCGTGCCCGCCTTCTCCGACTGCTCCGCCGGCTTCGGCATGGTGGAGCATCAGTGGAAGAACCCCGGCAACCATATGTCCATGGACTCCGCCAAGGACTTTCTGGAGCTTACCAAGGTGAAGATCGAGGCGGGCGAGACCGGCATCTACATGATCGGCGGTGGAGTGCCCAAGAACTTCACGCAGGACACGGTGGTCGCGGCCGACATACTGGGCGAAGAGGCCCCGATGCACAAGTACGCCGTGCAGGTGACCGTGGCCGACGCGCGCGACGGCGCGCTGTCCGGTTCCACGCTGAAAGAGGCCTCTTCCTGGGGCAAGGTGGAGACCACGTTCGAGCAGATGGTCTACGCCGAAGCGACCATAGCCATGCCGATAATCAGCGGCTACGGCTATCACAAGGGCGCCTGGAAGAACCGCAAGGCCCGCTGCTTCTCGGACTTCCTCAACAAGCAGCTGGTGAAAGCTTAAGAAGCGTTACGGTACCGGCCCCCGCGAGGGGGCCGGACCTATTTCAAAGCAGGGGGAAAACGATGAAAAAGACTCTCTTTACTCTGATGGCGGTACTGATGTCCGTCTCCGCGGCCTCGGCCTGGTTCGACGGCGGCATCGGACAGACCACCGGTCCCGACGATTATTCCAAGACCGACGCCAATCTCACGTTCGGCTCGGGCGATATGTGGTTCCGCGGAGCCCTGATGCGTCAGGACGCCGACGGCTTCGACAAGGCCCTTAACACCTATTCTGTGCGCGTGGGCAAGGAATTCGCCGTCTTCACCCTGGCGGGAGAGGCCGGCATGACCCCGTCCACCGAATATACCGCGGGCACGGATTATTCGAACACCTTCTTCGGCGGGGACGTGACTTTCTCCCTGACCCCCTCCGCCGGCGGCAAGGGCAGCCTCGCCGGGCCTAACGCCAAGGTCGCCTCGGGCGGCGGCGACGGCATCACCCGCGTGGACATAGGCGGCGGGATAAAGCATACGATGCACAAGACCGAGACCGCGGCCCTCGAGAAAGAGACCGAGCAGACCGAATACTCGCTGTTCGCCGGGGCCAAGATACTGATGGCCCGCGTGGGCGCCTCGTGGACCGGCTATAAGTACAACGACGACGACAGCGACCCGGTGGTCGGCACTATAAACGGCCAGGCCCTTTCTCTTTTTCACGCGGCCGGAGCCCTGCCCGACTCCAGCGTGAACTTCCGCCTGGATCTGCCCGGTTACCCGATGGTCACGCCTTTCGCCTCCTACACTACCACCAAGTACAAGGGCAATATCGACGATACCGCCGCCTACGGCGTCGGCGCCTATATCGACCTCAACATGGTCGGGGCCAACGTGATGTACCAGGTATACGACGACGGCAACGATAAGGATAATTACCTTATGCTGACCGCCGGCATCAACTTCTAAGACGCGGTAAAGGCCCGGGGGCGGATATCCGCTCCCGGGCACATTCTTCCCTCGGAGCAGTCCCTATGTATCAGAACCTCGCCGTCAAATACCGTCCCAAGGATCTCGACGAAGTCCTGGGGCAGGCCTCGGTAAAGACCACCATAGAGAACGCCGTCAAACTGGGCCGCATCGCCCACGCCTACCTGCTCTTCGGGCCGCGCGGCTGCGGCAAGACGACGATAGCCCGGATCCTGGCCAAGACGCTCAACTGCCACGCGCCCAGGGACGGCAAGCCCTGCAACAAGTGCGCCTCCTGCGTAGAGATAGCCGAGAGCAAGTCGCTCGACGTTATGGAGATCGACGCCGCCTCGCACACGCAGGTGGACAAGGTCCGCGAGGTCATAATCGAGAACGTCGGCTTCGCGCCGTCGCGCGACAAGTACAAGATTTATATACTCGACGAGGTGCACATGCTCTCGAACAGCGCTTTCAACGCGCTGCTCAAGACCATCGAGGAGCCGCCGTCCCATATCGTTTTCATAATGGCGACAACCGAGCAGTCCAAGGTCCCGGTCACCATAGTCTCCCGCTGTCAGGGCTTCCGCTTCCGGCCGATACCGGAAGAGGAGATAATCAGGCGCCTGACGCACGTCGCTTCCAAGGAAAAGCTGAAAGCCGAACCCGAGGCCCTGCGCCTGATAGCCCGCGCGTCCGGCGGCGCCATGCGCGACGCGCTGACCATACTCGACCGCGGCGCTTCGTTCTCCGGCGGCGCCGTCACCACCGCTTCCGTCAGCGAACTGCTGGGCCACGCCCGCGAGGACCTGGTCGTTTCCGTCGCCAAGGCCGTCATAAACCGCGACGCCGCAGCGCTTCACTCCTCTTTCGAGAAGCTCAACGGAGAGGGTTACGATCCGCTGGTGGCGCTGAGGGACCTGCGCAATCTTTTCTCCGAGGCCTTCTTCGCCGCCCAGGGCTTCGCGCCCTCGGCCTCCCCCGCAGCCAAAGACCTCGCGGCGTCCGGCGCTTCTCCGGCGGCGCTGGCCAAGCTCTCACGCAAGCTTAACCCTGTGCTGGAGGAGATACGCTTCTCAGATATGCAGGCCGTCTCGGCCGAGATAGCCCTCTTCACCCTCATCGAGGCGCCGCTGGACCTGGAGAACCTGGTCCGCAGGCTGGAAGCCATCGAGGGCGGCTCCGCCGAAGCTGCCCCGCCCCGCGCCCCGGAAAAAAAAAGCCCTGAAATGACCCGGCCGGACTCCCCGGCCGCGGCGCCCGCTCCCGCGGCGCCGTCCTGCGCCGCCGACCATGCCGCGGCCTGGAAGACCCTGCTGGGCCAGCTTTCCAGGAGCAAGCCGCTGCTCTACAATATAATGCTCTCCGTCCGCGTCAGCTTCGGCTCCGACGGGCTCTGGAAAGTTTCTTCCGACAACAAGTACAACGTGGACACCGTCGAGCGCAACAAGGCGGACCTGGAGGCCAGGCTCGAGGCCATCTGCGGTGCAAAGGTCGTCATAAAGACGGAGAAGGTCGCAGTCGCGCCCCCGCACGTGGAGGAACTCTCCAACGACGAGCCCGGTCCCGCCGAGGTCCCCGCGGAAGCCGCGGCCGCCGCGGCGGCGCGTCCGCCTTCCGGCACGCAATGGGTGGACCTGGAGCCCGGCGACGCCGTCGAGTCCGATCCAGAGATAAAGAAACTGGCTAAGGTCTTTCAGGGCAAGATAACCAGCATCAAAAAACTTAAATGAAATCCCTCGACAGGGTCATCGCGGCGTTCCGCCGTTTTCCGGGCGTCGGTCCCAAGCAGGCCGAGCGCTTCGCCATGCACCTGCTGCGTTCCAGCGAGCCGGAGACCGAGGATTTCATGCAGGCCGTCCGGGCGCTGAAAGCATCCGTGTCGCAGTGCACCGTCTGCTGCGATTATTCGGACACGCCCGTATGCCCGGTCTGCTCCGATCCTAACAGGGACGCTTCGCTGATATGCGTCGTGCAGCAGCCGCAGGACGCCGCCGCGATAGAGAAGTCGGGCGCGTTCAAGGGCCTCTACCATGTCCTGCATGGCGCCATCTCCCCCATGGAAGGGTTCGGCGCGGGTTCCATCCGGCTCAAGGAGCTGCTGGACCGCCTCGAGTCGTCCAAAGGCGGCGTGAGGGAGCTCATCCTGGCCATGGACCCCGACACCGAGGGAGAGGCGACCGCCATCTACATAAGCGGCCTGGCCAAAGAGTTCGTTCCCAAAATAACCCGTATCGCCTACGGCGTGCCGCTCGGCGGCGATCTCGACTATATGGACGAGGTCACTCTCGGCCACGCCCTCAAGGGCCGCACTAAGATTTAACCGTCAGTCCTCCCTGCCCGGCATCGTTCGATTTATGAGATTCTCCTATTACAGGAGGCCTCTTTTCGCCGTATTGCTGGCGCTGATGGCCTTTATCTGGCTGAGGGACCGCCTTTCGGACCCTCCGCCAGCAGACCCGGATCGACCGGCTCGACGTGGAAGCGTCGCAGCCAGCCGAACAACCCCAGGCGCAGCGGCCCGGGCAGCCCTGCGCCATCCGCGAAGTCGACGACGACGAGCCTCCCCCGCTCCGAG
>JAVVFK010000198.1:0-4660 GCA_032251015.1 Elusimicrobiales bacterium | reverse complement strand
GCACCGCGCCCTTCTCGGCATAGTCGCTGGCGATGAAGTCGAGCACCTTCCAGTGGGCGTCGGTCAGGGTGATTCCGTCCTCCTCCGCCAGGCCGGCGGCCCGGGAGTGGGCGCCCATGCGCGCGTTCACCCGGGCCATAAGCCTCGGAAGCGTCCCGTCGGAAGGCGCCGCGGCGCGGGCCTGGTCCAGGAGGACGAGCGCCCCGTCGAAATCGCGCATGGACTCCAGGCAGCGGGCGTACTCGGAGAGGAAATCGCTCCCCTCCGCGCCCGCGGCGCGCGCGGCGGCGTAGCCGGCCGCCGCCTCCGCCAGAGCACCGAGACCGGCGTAGCTCCGGGCCAGGCCCAGGTTCAGCCGGGAGGAGGAAGGGTTCTTGCCGACCAGCGGCCGGTAGATACCGGCGGCCTTGTCATAGAAACCGTTGGACAGGTAAAGTTCGGCGAGCGCCTTCGAAAAAAGAGTGTTCCCGGGATAAAGCGCGGCGGCCAGGCGGTAAGTACCTATGGCCCTGTCGGAAGCGCCCAGCGCCTCGTGGCATTTGCCCAGGCAATAATATGCCCGTTCCTTTATCTCGCGGGAGGGGCCCAGGGCGAGCAGGGAGTTTATCGAATCCACCGCGCCCGCGCAGTCGCCGTCGTCCAGGCGGGAGATCGCCGCCTCCATCAATTTTTCGTGGGACGGGTCGGTCTTCTTCTTCCAGAAGAAAGCTTCCACCGGGCATAACGCCAGCAAGAGCAACAGGGCGGCGAAGGATATCCTCACAACCCCTCCAGCAGCGCCCCGGCGGAGCGCAGGATATAGGCGTCCCTGGCCTGGTCCATCGACTCCCATGCGGCGGCGCGGCCCAGTTCGCCTGCCTCCACGCAGCGCTCGAAATCGGCGACCTTTATGCCGCCGGCGCGGGGTTTAACCACGAAATCGGCCTCTTTCTCCTGGCTCTCCGCCAGTATCGAGCCCCTTATATCGATCACCTGCAGCAGCGACAGCAGGACGTTGGACGGCATCTCGTCCACGCTGTTCTCGGTCACGCTGGCCAGCACCCACTCCGCGCCTATCGAGCGCGCCGCGTCTATCGGGATGAAATCCACCACCCCTCCGTCCACGAGGTACCGGTGCCGGTACTCGACGGGGGCGAAGATGCCGGGAAGATTGACGCTGGCTCGCACCGCGATGGCCAGGGGCCCTTCGTCGAAAAGGATCCGCTCCCCGGTGCGGAAATCCATGGCCACGCAGGCGAAAGGGGTCTTAAGGCCGGCGAAGTCGCGCCCGCCGAGATTGTCCTCTATCACCTGGGTTATGTATTTGGGGGAGATAAGCTGCTCGGTGAGCATAAGTTTCAGCAGGCTGAAGCCGCCGAAGTCCCTGGAAAGTTTAAGCTCGGAGGTGCGGCGGCCGAAATCCCAGATCTCTTTTACAGGCATGCCTGAGGCGTAGAAGCCCCCGATCACCGAGCCCATCGAGGTGCCCGAGACCCGGTCTATCGGGAAACCGGCGTAGAGCAGCGCCTCGAGCACGCCGGTATGGGCGAAGCCGCGGGCGCCGCCGCCGGAAAGGGCTACCCCTACCGCCGGTCTCCCGCCGGCCGGCATGGCGACGAGCTTTTCCCAGAGAACATCCCGCAGGAAGGCTTCGCGCTCAGCGGCGGACGAGGAGGACGGGGAGGCGACCATGGGGGACGCCACGCCGCACGGCGTCCCCGCGAACAGCAGGAACAGGAAGGCCGCGGCGCAAGGGGCAAGCCTCACTCGGGAAGTCCTTTCCCCTGGGCCCAGGCCAGGCGTATGGCGGCCATCTTCTGCAGGTAAAGGCTTTCCAGCAGGGCCAGTTCCTTCCCGTAGAGAGTGCGCAGGCCGGCGGCGGCGCGGCCGGTCTCGGCCGGGCGGGAACGCAGGGCGCGCTCATAATCCGCGGCCGCCTCTTCCAGCGCGGCGCGGGCCGAGGCGGCTTCCTTAAGACGGTAAGCCGCCTCGCTCCAGGCGGAACGCAGTTCCCCGCGCAGGCGCTCCTCTATCTCGACGCGCTTGAGAGAGCCCTGGCGCTGCTGGGCCCGGCGCTGCGTTATCTGCGTCCACCAGTCGTAGGAGAGAGGGAAGTGTATGGCGACGGAGGCGGCCCAGCTGCCGGTGCGTTCCATGTTCGAGAAAGAATCCGCGTCGTAGGCGACCACGTCGTAGACGGCGCCGATATAGACGTTGGGGTAGCGCCGCAGGGAAGCCATGTTCAGAGCTATCTCGTCCATCTGCGCGCGGTAGATCTCGCCGCGCAATTCCGGGCGCCGCTCCATGGCGGCGATAAGCGCCTTCTGCAGCGTGCCCGACGGCGGCTCCGCCGCGAGTTCGCCTTCTATTTCCATGACGCCGTTCTCGTTCCTGATAAGCGCCGACAGCGCGGACAGGCCGCCGGCATAAGAGTGCTCCGCCCGGTCCTTCTCCCGGGCGAACCAGTCAGCGGCCGCCCCGGTCTCCAGCGCGTCCCACCCGCCGCCCGCGCGGCCGGCCAGTGCCAGGGCCCGCAGATGGTATGAAGAGGCCGCCTCCAGCAGTTCCCTCCTGTAGAGAGCTTCGCAGAAAGCCTCGCGCGCCTCCCTGGCCGCCGCGAGGCGCTCGGTCTCCAGCAGCAGCCGGGACTGGCTCCAGGCGTTGCGGGCCATGCGCGCCGCGTTGCGGTTGCGTCCGCCTGTATATACCGGCTGCACCACGTGTGCGCGCAGGGCGTAGGTGTTGTCCCCGTAGCCCGCGTCCAGGAAGCGGCCGCCCAGTTCCGGCGGGGTCACCATCGGGTATTCCAGGCTCAGCCGGGAGAGCGAGCCGGAGAACGATATCTGGGGAAGCAGCAGGGACCTGGCTTCGCGCAGACGCTGACGCGAGATTATTATATCCTGCTCGGCGGAGAGCAGGGCGGTATCGTTCTTTACGGCGAGGTCTACGAAGCGCTCAACGCCTATCGGCCCGGCCGCGGCGGGAGCCGCCGCGCAGAGGGAGAGTATGGGAAGCAGGACTGTAAGACGCATCTGTCATGTCTTGAGACCGGTCAAGACTCCCCCAAGTTCGGCGGCGGCGGCTTCGAGTTCCGCTTTCAGCGGGCCGGCTTCCGGTTTCGCGGCCGCGGCCTCCAGGCGGGTCTTCACGCCGTCTACGGCGCCCTTGCTTTCCTTGACGGACCGCTGCAGCGCGGCGGCCATATTATTGAACTGCTCCTGGAGGTCCTCCAGGTGGTCGCCCTTGCGCAGCCAGACCCGGTAGGTCAGGTCGCCCTCGGCCAGCGTGGCGCAGCTCTTCTCGAACTTGAAGATCGGGCCGGCCATGCGGTGGGAGACCACGGCGGACATTATCAGCACTATGATCATGTACATGACCATCTTTATCAGGAACAGCGGCCCCATCGAGGCCATCTCCTCCAGCATAGGCTGCATCATCGGCCGCTCGTTGACCAGTTTCGAGAGCGTCCAGATCAGGTCCAGGCCCACTATCAGGAAAGCCACCAGCACGCTCATGGTGATGAGCGCCATGTACCGGTACTGCAGCCCCTTCTTTATCAGTATCGTCTTGCGCTGAAAGGCCGGTTTGCCCGCCGGCGCCTGTTCTTTATCCGCCATAGTCTCCCCCTTAAAAGAGAACTTCCGTCAGCCCGTCCCAGTCCTTGGAGACGGTCTTAAGCTGCCCCGTGGCCTTCTCGAGCGGCACGCCGACTATCCGGTTGCCCACCAGCGCCGCCATCTGCCCGAACTCCCCGTCGCGCACGAGTTCGGCGGCCTTCACTCCGACGCGCACGCCCAGCATGCGGTCGAAGAGAGTGGGCGCGCCGCCGCGCTGCATGTGGCCGATAACGGCCGAGCGGGTCTCGAAACCGGTGTTCTTCTCGATGAACGAGGCGATGCGCTCGCCCATGCCGCGGTCTTTCAGTATGACGTGGCCGAACTGGTCGAGTTCGCGCTTCTGCTCGCCCTCGCCGACGGCCGGCAGCTCGGAAGCTTCGCTGGTCACCACCAGCGCGAACTTCTTCTTCGCGTAGGCCTCTTTTATCTTTTTAATCATCGCCTCCGTGTCTATGGTCTTCTCGGGTATGCAGACGAAGTCGGCGGCCGAGGCGATAGCGGTGAACAGCGCGACCCAGCCGGCGTGGCGGCCCATGACCTCGAGCACCATGACCCGGCGGTGGCTTCGCCCGGTATCCGTCAGGGACCCGGCGGCCTCCATGGCCTTGGTGACCGAGGTGTCGAAACCGAAGGTGTAGTCGGTGGCGTCGAGATCGTTATCCATGGTCTTGGGCACCCCCACGACGTTGAGCTTGTGCTCCTTATAGAACTTGGTGGCCACGCCCAGCGTGTCCTCGCCGCCCATGGCGACCAGGGCGTGCAGGTCGAGCTTCCTGAAGGTCTCGAGGCACTTCTTCACGCCCTCCCCGCTCTTGAAGGGGTTCGTGCGGGAGGTGCCGAGCATAGTACCGCCCTGGGCGATGATATACTCCGTGATATCGCGGTTCAGCGGCGTGGTCAGGCCCTCTACGAGCCCTTTCCAGCCGTCGGTCAGCCCGACGCACTCGTAGCCGAACTTCTCGGCGTACTCGAAGGCCGCCGTGACGATGCGCCGGCATGCCTCGCGGGTGAAGACCCGCGTGGAGATGGCCAGGTCCTTGCCGGGCACGTCGGCGAACTTCTTC
>JAVVFK010000197.1:0-4672 GCA_032251015.1 Elusimicrobiales bacterium | reverse complement strand
GATGAAAGGCTCCCTGCTGGAAAAATTCCCGGGCGCGGACGCGGCCATCGGGGTAGGCGCGCTGAAAGAAGCGGCCCGGGCGCTGGAAACGGGCGGACTGATGATCTCCCCCATCGAGGCCCTGGAGGCCCCGCCGCTCAAGCTCCGCCTGACCGCGCCGCACAGCGCCTATCTCAAGGTCGCCGACGGCTGCGACAACCGCTGCGCCTACTGCCTCATCCCCTCGCTGCGCGGACCTTTCCGCTCCAAACCGCTGGAGTCGGCCGTCGAAGAGGCGCGCCTGCTGGCCGGCAGCGGCGCTAAAGAAATTTCCCTAATCGCCCAGGACACCACTCTTTACGGCGCGGACCTCTACGGCAAGCCGGCGCTCGCCAGGCTTCTGCGGAAGATCTCGGTGATAAAGGGGCTGCGCTGGATACGCGTCATGTACGCCTATCCCGAGCGCGTCACGCCCGAACTGCTGCGCGTGATGGCCGGAGCGGAGAATATCTGCCGCTACCTGGACCTGCCGCTGCAGCACGCCTCCGACGCGGTTCTCAAGGCCATGAACCGCCGCTCTACGGAGAAGGGACTGCGCCGCACGCTGGCCTCCATACGCCGCCTGCTGCCCGGGGCCGCGATACGGACGAATTTTATAGTCGGTTTCCCCGGCGAGACGGACAAGGATTTCGCGCGGCTGCTGCGCTTCGTGCGCGACCAGCGCCTGGACAATGTGGGCGTCTTCAAGTATTCCCCGGAGCCCGGCACCTCGGCCGCCGGTTTCCCCGGCCAGGTCCCGGAAAAGGTCAAGACGGCGCGCATGAACGAACTGCTCTCCGCCCAGGCGGAAGTCGTGGACTCCCTCAACGCGGGGCTCGTCGGGAAAAGGTTCGAGGTCCTTATGGATTCTCCCCGCTTCGGCCGCACCTACCGCGACGCGCCCGAAATAGACGGCACGGTCGAAGTCTCCGCCCCGGGGGACACCATGCGGCATGGTGTCCCCAAAAATCCCCGGCCGGGCGACTTCGTCCGGGTCCGCATAACCTCGGCCCGCGGCTACTCCCGCAAAGCCCTGATCGCCTGACCGCCCCTTCTGGACCGGGGCGCCTATTAATAACTATAATATTGCTTCACCTCCATAGCGCCTATGGAGGCCTTTTTGTCATTCCCGGAAACGGAGCTGAGACTTGAATATAGCCGAGCCCCGCACCCCGCAGCCTTTTTATCTCCCCTTTTCGGAGGAGGCGTCCGCCTGTATCCGACAGCTGGATAAGCCGTACGCCGTCGCAGCCAAGAGCGGCGCGGCGTCATTCTCCGAAGGCCGCGGCCAGGAGGGGGCTTTCATCCCGCCCTGCCTGCCGGGCAGCCTCGGCGATCCCGCTTTCCTCGCGGCGCACGGCCTGCGCTTCGCCTATGTGGGCGGCTCCATGGCCAACGGAATCAGCTCGACGGCGCTGGCCGAGGCGCTGGGAAAAGCCGGCATGCTCGGTTTCTACGGCGCGGCGGGCCAGCCCGTCGAGGAAGTGGAGAAGGCCATAGACCGCCTGCAGGCCGCCGGCGATATCCCCTACGGCTTCAACCTCATACACAGCCCCTCCGACCCCGCCCTCGAAGCGGCGCTGGTCGACCTCTATCTTAAACGCGGCGTGCGCCTCATCGAGGCGTCGGCCTTCATAGGCCTGACGCTGCCTCTTATACGCTTCCGCACGGCCGGCATACGCCGGGCCGCCGACGGCTCCATCGAGACGCCCAACCGGGTGATCGGCAAGATCTCCCGCGTCGAAGTGGCCGAGCGGTTCTTCTCCCCCCCGCCGGAAAAGTTCCTCAAAGAGCTGGTCTCGCGCGGCGAGCTGACCGCGGAGCAGGCCGGTCTGGCCGCCCTTATCCCCGTGGCCGAGGACGTCACCGCCGAGGGTGATTCCGGCGGACACACCGACAACCGGCCTCTCGTCAATCTTCTCCCCACCATCATAGCCCTGCGCGACCGCATCCAGGCCGAACGCGGCTACGCGCGCCCCCCGCGCGTCGGCGCCGGCGGCGGCATAGCCACCCCCGAATCGGCGGCCGCCGCCTTCATGATGGGCGCGGCCTATATCGTCGCCGGCTCGGTCAACCAGGCCTGCGTCGAATCCGGCGTCACGGACCTGGTGCGCCGGCTGCTGGCCGCCGCGGAGCAGGCCGACACCACCATGGCCGCCGCCGCCGACATGTTCGAGATGGGCGTGCGGGTGCAGGTGCTCAAGCGCGGCACGATGTTCGCCATGCGCGCCAACAAGCTCTACGACTATTACAGGACCTACCCCTCCTTCGACGACATTCCCGCCGACATACGGGCGACGCTGGAGCGCGACTATTTCCGTGCCTCCTTCGACGAGATCTGGGCCTCCACCCGCGAATATTTCCTCAGGCGCGACCCGGCCCAGGCCGAGCGCGCCGAACGCGAGCCGAAGCATAAGATGGCGCTGGTCTTCCGCTGGTACCTCAGCCGCACCTCCCGCTGGCCGCTGGCCGGCGACGAGAGCCGCAAGATGGACTACCAGGTCTGGTGCGGCCCCTCGATGGGCGCCTTCAACGAATGGGCCAGGGGGTCCTTCCTCGAATCTCCCGAGAGCCGCGACGCCGTGACCGTCGCTTACAACCTTCTCGCCGGCGCGTGCGCTCTCTCGCGCCTGCACGCGCTGCGCTGCCAGGGCGCCGCCGCCGACCCCCGGCTGGCCAGGCAGGAACCCAGGCGCCGCGAAGAACTCTCCGCTTTTTTCAGCTGACCGCGCAACACGGTAAACCAGGGCCGCCGGCGGCGGCGCCCAACTCGAGGACGATATGAGCTCAAAGAACGAGAACACCCCTACCCCCATCGCCATAGTCGGCATAGGCTGCCTTTTTCCCAAGGCGGAAAACGCCCGGCGCTTCTGGGCGAACATAAAGAACGGCGTGGATGCCATAACGGAGGTTCCCTCCTCCCACTGGCTGCCCGAGGAACATTACCACGCCGACCCTAAGCGGCCCGACATGACCTACGCCCGCCGCGGCGGCTTCATCCTCCCCGTGGATTTCGATCCGTCCGAGTTCGGCCTGGCGCCCAACGCGCTGGAGGCCACCGACAGCGCGCAGCTGCTGGGCCTGCTGACCGCCAGGATGGCGCTCGAGGACGCGGGCTACGGCCCCGGCCGCGACTTCGACCGGAGCCGCGTCAGCGTGATACTGGGCGTGACCGGCGCGCTGGAGCTGGTCATCCCGCTTGGCGCCAGGCTGGGCCACCCGAAATGGCGCAAGGCGCTGTCCGAGTTCGGCATAGCCGATTCCGACGCCGACGCCATAATCTCCCGCATGCAGGAGGACTATGTCCCGTGGCAGGAGGCCTCGTTCCCCGGCCTGCTGGGCAACGTGGTCGCCGGCCGCGTGGCCAACCGCTTCAACCTGGGCGGCACCAACTGCGTGGTGGACGCCGCCTGCGGCAGCTCGCTGGGCGCGGTGCACATGGCCTCGCTGGAACTGCAGGCCGGCCGCTCGCCTATGGTGGTCACAGGCGGCGTGGACTGCTTCAACGACATCTTCATGTACATGTGCTTCAGCAAGACCCCGGCGCTGTCCGCCTCCGGCGACGCCAAGCCCTTCGACGCCTCGGCCGACGGCACCGCCCTCGGCGAGGGCCTGGGCATGATGGTCATGAAGCGCCTCGACGACGCCGTGCGCGACGGCGACCGCATATATTCCGTTCTGCGCGGCGTGGGCTCATCCTCCGACGGCAAGGGCAAGGCCATCTACGCGCCCAGCTCCGAAGGCCAGGCCCGCGCGCTGCGCGAGGCCTACCGGGTCACCGGCGTCTCCCCCTCCACCGTGGAGATGGTGGAAGCCCACGGCACCGGCACCACCGTCGGCGACGGCGTGGAACTCGACGGCCTGGATGAGGTCTACCGCGCCGACCGCAAGGACGGGTCCTGGTGCGCGCTGGGCTCCGTCAAATCTATGATCGGCCACACCAAGGCCGCCGCCGGCTCCGCGGGCATCATCAAGGCCTCGCTTGCGCTTTATAACAAGACGCTGCCCCCGACCATCAAGGTCAAGACCCCGCTCAAGAAACTGGCCGAAGGGACCACTCCTTTCTACCTCAACGCCGAACCGCGGCCGTGGATAAAGAAGGACCACCCGCGCCGGGCGGCCGTCAGCGCGCTGGGCTTCGGCGGTTCCAATTTCCACGCCGTACTGGAAGAACATCTGCCGGAAAAGAAAATTCCCGACTGGGACGGCGACTGCCAGTTGGCGGTGTTCTCCGGCAAGGACGCCGGCGAAATAAGTTCCATACTCGCGCCTTGGAAGGACCTGGACTGGGACGGCGTAAGGCTGGCGGCCATGAAGTCGCGCGCCGCCTTCGATCCGTCGGCGCCCGCGCGCCTGTCTTTCGTACTGGAGCGGGAGCAGGATTGGAAGAAGGTCCTGGCCGCCGCCGGCGCCGGCCTGGCCTCCCGCAAAGAGTCCGCCTGGACCTCGCCCGAAGGCGTTTATTTCTCATCCGCCTCGCCGGAGAAAATGGCCGTCCTTTTCCCCGGCCAGGGAGCCCAGTATCCCGGCATGCAGCGCGATATCGCCTGCCGTTTCCCCGAGGCTCTCTCCGTTCTGGAAACTGCCGACAGGGCCTTCGGCGGCGACAAACCCCTCTCCGACTATCTCTATCCCCGCGCCGCCTTCACGCCCG
>JAVVFK010000196.1:0-4727 GCA_032251015.1 Elusimicrobiales bacterium | reverse complement strand
GGCCTCGGCCAACCTGCCGTCGATCATCATGATACTCTTCTGGAAGAAGACCACGGCCAAGGGCATAGCCGCCTCGATAGTCACGGGCATGGTCTCCGCCATCGGCATCATCATGTTCTCGCCGAGCATGTACGATAAGTTCGGCCTCGACCCGGCGACGGCCCCGATGCCGCTCGACAACCCGGGCATCATCTCGATACCGCTGAGCTTCGCGGTGCTCGTGGGGGTGTCGCTGCTGACGCAGAAAAAGGAACAGGCCGCCGCTTAAAGGCGCGCCGGTTCCGTACGGCGGGGAGGGGCATGACGCCCCTCCCCGCTCTTTTTTTGGCATAATAGGGTCCGCATGAAGGTAATAGTCTTCACCGACGCGCACGCCAACCTGCCCGCCCTCCTCGCCCTCTCCCGCGAGATGAAGCGTGAGGGCTACGACGCCGCCTTCCACACCGGCGACGCCGTCGGAATAGGCCCCTGGCCCGGCGAGACCGTGGACCTGCTGGGGGAGATACCCCGCCTGCAACTGCTCACCGGCAACCACGACGCCTGGCTCTGCGGCGGGTTGCCCCCGTGCCCGGCGCGCTGGCTGGCCGATCATTACGCCTGGATGCAGAAGCGCGTCATGCGCCGCCATGTGAACGCCGCCGCGGCCTGGCCCTACCTGACCGAGCACGACTTCGAGGGAGTGCGGGCCGCCTTCGTCCATTACGCGCTTGGAGCGTGCGGCCGGCAGGTCAAGCTGGATATCGCCGAGAAGATCACCGCCGATCTCGACGGGCTGATAGGACGCCATTCTTCGCTTATGGTGTTCCACGGCCACAGGCATAAGGCCTCCGACGTGAAGGGCAAGGTCCGCTACGTCAATCCCGGCGCGCTGGGGTGCTGGCACAAGCCGGCCGCGCGCTACGCCATAGTCCGCTTCCACAAGGGCAAGGCCTCGGTGCAGCACAAGGCCGTTCCCTATGACCGCGCCGAGCTGCTCAAGGGCTTCGCCTGTTCCGGCATGCCCGACGCGGAACTCATACTCGCTTCCTATTTCGCCTCTTAAAAATAAAGACCTGCCCCCATCCCCGTAAATAAAAAAGCCCGGCGCGAGCCGGGCCTTTTTCTGTCTTAAGCCGCTCTTTTAGAACGGGAACTTGAAACTGAGCTGGTAGTGCATATTGTCCAGCTCGTCGTAACCGGTGGTCAGTTTGTACTCGGTCACCTGCTTCGAGGCCTCCAGGGTGACGGAGACTTTCTCGTAGACCTGGCAGACGGCGTTGGCCATCATCGTGGTGTTCTTCGTCTTCGCCGTGGCCGAGGCAGCTATCCGGGAGTCGGACGGGTTGTCCACGCCGTAGGCGAGGTTATAGGAGAACTTGCCGGCCGGCTTTATCAGCAGGTTGGCGAAACCGCCCGAGGCTTTGACCTCGTCGCCGCCGTAGCCCATGTTGCCTATGCCGCCCAGGAAGTCGGCCAGGTTCTGACCGGTCCAGAGCTGGCCGTTGAGGGTCAGCATGGAGCCGAGGGGGATATTGTAGCCGAGGTCGAGGAGCTGCACCTCGCCGGTGGCCAGCGTCGTGGTGTTGCGCCATTTCCCGTAGGCGCCCATCAGCGTGAATTTCGCCTTGCCCACTTTGAGCCGGGCCTGGGCCTGCGCCTGCGGCATGCCCGAAGCGGTGCCTTCGGAGTCGGTCAGCTTGATGGTGGGGCGGACGGCGGCGACCGCGAACGTCATCCTGTCGCTGGCCTTGTAGGTGGCGCGCAGCTGGGGAGCGCGGTACCAGAGTACGCCGCTGTAGCCCATGGCGAACTCGTTGCTGGTGCCGGAGAACTCCAGCGGCAGCAGGTGCCAGGTCTGGCCGGCGAGTATGTCCCATTTGCCGGCTTTCATGCTCACCCAGGCGTGGCGTATGCGCAGGTCGGCCGTCGTGCCGGCGCTGCCTCCCACGCTTTCGCTCAGGCCCAGGAAGTCGGTCTCTATCTTGCCGGTGACCTTGTCCCCGTCGGTGATGTCCAGGCCGAAACGGGTGCCGCGCGCGCTGGAGCGGTAGTCCCTGTCCAGGTTGCGCTCGCTGGCGACGTACTTCATGTAGTCGTCGGCGGAGACGCCGTGCTTGTCGTACATGAAATCGCTCTTTATGTGACCGTAGAACTTGACCGAGTACTTCGAGACCGCGGATTCCTGGGCCGCGGCGCCAGTGGCGCAGCAGAGCGCCAGTGCCGCGGAAATTATCGCTTTGTTCATTAGTTATGCTCCTTATAAAAAGGGGGTTGTCCCCGTAACGACCGTAACGATGATACAACTTTGGCGCCGCCGCCGACAATACGCGCTATTCCAGGTAGTATTCCAGCGTGGAGACCACGCGCACTTTCTTCTCCTTCTGCTGGCTCTCGCGCGCGTCGGGAGTCTGGTATAGGGGCAGTATGCTGAACTGGCCCTGCGAGGCCGAGCGTATCTCGCCGACCCTGGCGCCCGAATTGCGCGCGAACTCGTCGGCCGCTTCCTTCGCGCTGGCAGTGGCTTCCTTTATCATCTCGGGCTTGACGTCGTTGAGCCGCGTGAAGAGATAGGAGACGGAGGGGGGATAGGACTCGCCGTCGAAGACGACGCCCTTCCTGAGCAGTTCCTCGGTCTTGCCGACCAGCTTCTCTATCGCGTCCACCTTGCCCGTGCGCACCGTTATCGTCTGCTTTAGGATGTAGCGGTTCTCCGGGCCTATCTTGTCGGACCGGTAGGGGTTGGCCATCAGGTCGTTGGTCTCCAGCCGGCCGGACAGCAGCTCGCCCTCCTCCATGCCGCCGTCGGTCAGGAACTTCACCGCCGCTTTCTGGTCGGCCTGCAGTTTAGCGCGCAGCGAATCCAGGTTACCGCCGGTGCGTATGATGCGCAGGTTCCAGACCGCGATATCGGCCTTCACCTCGCGCTCGGCCAGGCCCTTGACCGTCACGGTGCGGTCGAAAGCCTTGGCCTTGTAGTAATAGCGTCCCGGCAGGAAACCGGCCAGGGCCAGTCCGAGCGCTATGATGCCCGCTATCGCCAGCCTGTTCTTCTTCTCAGGATCGAGTTCCATCGTCATTCTTCCTCCATTTCTTCTTCGCGGTCGGGTATCGAGAAACGGAAAGCGGCGCCTTTGCCGGGCGCCGCATCGAACCAGATCTCCCCGCCGTATAGTTCCACTATTTTTTTGCAGGCGGCCAGGCCTATGCCCGACCCTTCCACGGCCGCGCCGTGCAGCCTGCCGAAAAGCTTGAACAGCTTGAGCGCGTATTTAGGGTCTATGCCCTGGCCGTTGTCCTCCACGGTGAAGATCCATCCGCCGCGCCCGCGTCCGGCCGAGACCCGGACCACCGGCGGCTCCTCGCCGCGGAACTTGAGCGCGTTGCTCAGCAGGTTCTGGAAAAGCCTTTCCAGGTGCAGCCGGTCCGCCCTGATCGAAGGGAGTTCTCCGCGCTCGACCCGTCCCCCGGCCGCCTTCACCGGGCTCTCCATCAGCCGTATCACCGAGTCCAGCGCCTCGCCCGCGTCGGCGATCTCCAGTTTCAGCGGGGCGTTTATCTTGGAATAATCCAGCAGGTCGCGCACCATCGCGCGCATGCGGCTTACTGCGCCGGTGATGAAGCCGATGTGACGGCCGGCGTCGGGCCCCAGCTGCTCCCGGTATCTCGCCTCCAGCAGCTGTATGTAGCTGCTTATAGTGCGCAGCGGCTCCTGCAGGTCGTGGGAAGCCACGAAGGCGAAGCGCTGCAGCTCCTCGTTGGAGCGGGCCAGTTCGGCCTCGTATTTCTTGCGCAGCGTGATGTCGCGTATTATCACGGCCATCCCGGAGCGGTTCCCGTCGTTGTCCTTCATCCACGCCGCCGAGACCAGCGCCGGCACCCTTCTTTTCCCGGCCAGCAGCACCGTCTCATAGTCCCTGACCTCCCCGCGTTCTTCCAGTTCCCTCAGCCAGGCCCGGTATTCCGGCTTTTCCGGCGGGAAAAGGTCCGTCGCCGGCGTCCCTTGCAGTTCGCGCTCCGTCTTTCCCAGCGCGGTCTGGGCCGCCTTGTTGGCCCGGCGCACCAGCCCGCCGGTATCCGTCACCACCAGTATCTCGGAGATATTGTCGATTATCGCGTCGAGGTAGTTGCGCGATACTATGGTGCCGGCCAGCCTGCGGCTCATCTCGTTGAAACTGGCGGCCAGTTCGCCCAGCTCGTCCCTGGAAGGGACGGGGATCAGCGCGCCGTAGTCGCCGCGCCCGATCAGCCGGGTCCCTTCGGTCAGCAGTTTCACGGGGCGCAGGGCCACGCCCGTCAGGAAGAATACGGCTATAAGTATGGCGGCGTAGACGGCGGCCAGTATCAGGAGGGTCTTTCCGGCGATATAGTTCTCGGCCCGGACCGCGTCCCCCAGCGGCATGGAAAGGACCAGCGTCCCGGTCCGTTCGCCGGGAGAGGAGCCGGCCAGCGTCAGTTCCTCGGGAGATTCCCGGCCGGCGTCGGTGAGGGGGATGAAGACGTGCATCAGTCCGTCCTCCCCGTGGCCGTCGACGCGGTAGGAGCCGGGACCGGCGGTCTCCGGGGGATACGCTTCGCCCAGCCGCAGACATCAACCTCCCACGACAACGATCACCAATGCTACATCACCGCGCTCCCATAACCGCCGCCCCACATGCCGCTCACAAAAGACCTTCGCTCTTCTCACTTCAATCTTCACCCTTCCAAATACCCCTCTGCCAAGCCAAAAGCACCAAAAAGAAACGATCAAC
>JAVVFK010000195.1:0-4739 GCA_032251015.1 Elusimicrobiales bacterium | reverse complement strand
TCTTTCTTCGCATATAGTCTCCTTTGTAAGTATTCTATTTTTCCTGCCAGACTATACACAATCTTTCCGAGACCCCCACGGCTGCAGTATAGCCCGAGCCTTGATCCTGATGAGTGACTGGTGCGGCTTCGCGCCGACACCGATAATAGAGAACCCGGGTGCGGATAAGCCTTGAACAGGAGGTCGGAAAACAGATTTCACCTATGAAAAGCCACAAACCAGTGGGAGGGAGTCTTTTTTTTCTTGAAAAAGGACCTCTAATGAGCGACACTACGTTGTCGCGCCCCTGTTTTACACTATAGCAGTCCAAGCGGGCCGCCGGTCGGGAGGCCTTGACAGGGCGGGAAGCGCCTGCTATACTATCTTATCACCCAAGGGGTGATAAGGTGAAATATGAGATAAAAAGCGGGGTGTCGTGAATTTCCGGTTTAAAGGCGATAACCTCAGGGCACTATATACCCATGAAGAAGGGGCTCATCGCTATCCGGCGGCGGTGGTCAGTAAATTCTTCCAGGTGATGTCGGTTATCAGCGCCGCCGCAAACGAGAGCGACCTGTATTCTTTGAAAAGTCTGCACTATGAGAAGTTAAAGGGCGCGCGAGGCAGTCAGGGGGAGCGTTCTTTGCGGTTGAACGATCAGTGGCGCCTGATCGTCAGGATGGAAGCCGATCCTAAAGACAGGACCGTTCTGGTCATAGAGATCAGCGACCATTACAAGTGAGAGGCGGAGGGAGAAATGACTTTAGTTCCAGCGAGGGTGGCGAGGCCCGGAGAGGTCATAGCCATGGAGCTCGAGGCCAGGGGCTGGACCCAGAAGGACCTGTCGGAGATAATGGGCCGGCCGCTCCAGGCCGTCAATGAGATAGTCAACGGGGTTAAGCAGATCACCCCCGCGACCGCGCATGAGCTGGCGCAGGTCTTTGGGACCTCGCCCGAGGTCTGGATGAACCTGGAGGCCAATTATCGCCTGTTCCTGGCCCGCAAAGAGGCCGGCGACGACGCTATCCGGCGCAGGAGCCGGCTCTACAGCCTCGCTCCCGTCAAGGAGCTGATAAAGCGGGGCTGGATCCCGGACGCGCGGGACCTGGATGAATTAGAGAAGAACGTCTGCGAGTTCCTGGGTATTTCCGATATCGGCATGACGCCGGGCTTCGGGGCGCCTGTGAGCAGGCGGCATTCCGAGGCGCGCGGGCCCGAGGGAGCGGCGCAGCTGGCCGTGCTGATGCGCGCCAGGCAGCTCGCAAAGAAGCACAAGGTCGGCAGGTTCAACGCCGCCAGGTTCAAGGCGGCGATCCCCGGACTGCTCGAGTTCTCGAAGGACGTCAAAAGCATAGAGAAGCTGCCGGCTTTTTTCGCGGGGCTTGGGGTGCACTTGGTCATTGTCCCCGCGCTGCCCCGTTCCTATATGGACGGGGCGGTGTTCTACCTGGGGGCGAGCCCGGTGATATTGCTTACGCTCAGGTACGACCGGGTGGACAATTTCTGGTTCACCCTGACGCATGAGATCGCCCATCTTGCGGCTGACCATCGCGGGGTGCATATCGACAGCGACCTGGAGAAGCCTTCCGATGTCGCGGCGGAAAAGACCGCGGATAAACTGGCCGGCGAATGGCTTCTCGGATCGGCGGCGTACGAGAGATTCCTCTCCGGAAGCGGGAACTTTTTCTCCCGCGAGAGCGTGGCCGCCTACGCCGGCAGCGTGAACCGTCACCCCGGTATCGTGGTGGGCAGGCTGCATCATCAGAAGAAGGTGCCGTATTCGCATCTGCGCGGCATGCTGGAGAAGGTCAGCCCGTATCTGCGGGGGCACATGGACGGCAGTTATCCGGCCTGATCATATGAAACGCCCCGACCCCTGCCGCTGTTCTTGGGCTTATGGTTCCAGCCCGCATTATATCCCCTACCACGATAAGGAATGGGGCGTGCCGGTGCGTGACGACCGGGTGCAGTTCGAGTTCCTGGTGCTGGAGGGCGCGCAGGCGGGGCTTAGCTGGAGCACGATACTCAACAAGCGCGAGGGCTACCGCCGGGCTTTCGCGGGGTTCGACCCGGTGAAGGTGGCGCGGTTCACGCCGCGCAGGATAGAGGCCATCCTCAAGGACCCGGGGATAGTGCGCAACCGGCTGAAGGTGCTGGCGACGGTCAACAACGCGCGGCGGTTCCTGGAGGTTCAGAAGGAGTTCGGCAGCTTTTCGAAATATATCTGGGGTTTCGTGGGCGGGCGGCAGAAGGTGAACCGGTGGAAGTCGCTTAAAGAGCTGCCGGCAACCAGCAAGGAGTCCGATGCGCTGAGCGCGGACATGAAGCGGCGGGGTTTTAAGTTCGTGGGCAGCACCATCGTCTACGCCCATATGCAGGCCACCGGCCTGGTCAACGACCATCTTGTGAGCTGTTTCCGCTATAAGGCCTGCCTGCGCGCGGGCTTCCATAAGCGCGCGGCTAAGATATAGAATTCCCGTATGCCGACATCGGGATATTTCATAATAGCCGCCAACCTGCTGCCGCTGGGATTTGTGCTGACCGGCGACTGGGGGCTGCGCGAGATCCTGCCGCTCTACTGGGTGGAGTCGGCGATAATCGGCTTCTTCACCATCCTCAAGATGCTGCTGGCCGGCGGGCCCATCGCTAAACTCCGCGGCGCCGGTACGGCCGTGGCAGGGGTGTACTCGGCGCTGGCTATGGGCGCCAAACTGTTCATGGCCGCTTTCTTTACTTTCCATTTCGGTATGTTCATGTTCGTCCACGGCGTGTTCCTGTTCGGTTTCGTGCTGCAGGGCGCGCAGCTGGGGCCGGCGAAGGTGGACCCGATGAACCCCGCCCTCTGGGTGGATTACCTGGGGGCGGTGAAGTGGGGGATAGCCGCGCTCTTCGGCGGGCACGCGGTCTCGTTCTTCCTTAATTACCTCGCGGGCGGCGAGTACCGCAACGCCAGCGCCAGCGAGTGCATGGCCAGCCCCTATCCGCGGATAATCGTGATGCACCTGACGATACTGCTGGGCGCTTTCGCCTCCATCGCCCTGCCCGGCGCCGGCACCATCATGGTGATCTTCGTGGTCGCCAAGATAGTAACCGACGTCTCGGCGCATAAGAAAGAGCACGCCAAGGCCGGGGCGCGGGCGGCCGCGCCGTGAAGCAGGTGACGGCGGCGGTCATAGAGAAGGACGGCCGGGTCCTTATCGCCCAGCGCAAATCGGGCGACGCTTTAGCGGGCAAGTGGGAGTTCCCGGGCGGCAAGCTGGAGCCGGGCGAGACGCCGGAAGCCTGCCTGAAGCGGGAGCTGCGTGAGGAGTTCGGCGTCGAGACCGAGATAGGCGATTTTATCTGCTCGAGCGAGTTCGAATATAAGCATTTCCACATCGAGCTGCTGGTATATCGCGCCAGGCATATATCGGGCGAGTTTAAGCTGCACGACCACGCCGCCATCGCCTGGGTTGCGCCGGCGGATCTTCACAAATACGACCTCGCCAGCGCGGACATCCCGGTGGTAAAGGTGCTCCTGGCCGGTTGATTTTGTAAACTGTCATTGTGATGGAAAATATTCAACCCGACTTGTTTTCCGACGCGCCGGTGGCGCCGGCCTTCCTGTTCTTCGACACGGAGACGACGGGCCTGCCTAAGAGCTGGCGCGCGCCGGTGACCGACCTGGCCAACTGGCCGCGGCTGGTGCAGCTGGCCTACATGGCCTACGACGCGGAGGGGAACCTCCTGTCGTCGGCGGACACGCTGGTAAAGCCGGTGGGTTTCACCATCCCAGAGGAGGCGTCCAAGGTGCACGGCATCACCACCGAGCGGGCGCTGCGGGACGGGCGGGACCTGGCGGTGGTCCTCAACGAGTTCCGCGCGCTGCTGGACCGCGCTAAATACCTTATCGCGCATAATATGGGCTACGACGAGAAGATCATCGGCGCGGAGTTCCTGCGCAACGGCATGACGGATATCCCGGCCTCGGTCATAAAGATCTGCACGATGCACAGCACCACCGAGTACTGCGAGATCCCCGGCAGCTACGGCTACAAGTGGCCCAAGCTGATGGAGCTGCACCGGAAGCTCTTCGAGGTGGAATTCGAGGGCGCGCACGACGCGCTGGCCGACGTGGCGGCCACGGCCAAGTGCTTCTGGGAGCTCAAGAAGCGCGGGGTCATCAAGGCTTAGGCGGGGACGATGGCGCGCAGTTTCCTTATAAGTTTCCTTGGGTTCCCGTTCTCGGCGCTGGCCTTCATCATCGGCTGGGCCGGTTGGGACATAGGCAAGGGCCTGCTGGCGGCGGCGATCGTTTTTTCGGTGTTCTTCGTCGCGGCTATAATCAATCTCTTATTCGTGCGGCGGTTCAGCTACCTCGACGCCGCCCTGCCGGTGGTGTTCGCCGGGGTGTGGTCGCTGGCGCTGGCGCCGCTGAGCCTGGGCGCCACGCTGTTCTCGGCGCCTTTCTTCATCGGCGCGGCCGCGCTGCTGGGCGCCTGCATAGCGGTTACGGCGCGCTGGGACACGCACAAGGGCTGGCTGGTGCTGCCGGCGCTGGTTTTCCTCTACGAGATGCTTCCGATCAATATCCCCGGGCCGGTGGACGACACTTTTTCGCTGACGGCCTCGCTGGGAACGGTGGCGGCACTTTTCTTCAAGCGCGTCCTGCCCGAGATAACCGGCTCCCGGCGCCCCTGACCCGCGATAATCATCTAAAGGTCCCCTCCCTAGGTTGTGTAATATTGCTTTGTCTAAGAGCAATCACACACCCAAGGAGG
>JAVVFK010000194.1:0-4790 GCA_032251015.1 Elusimicrobiales bacterium | reverse complement strand
GGTGTTACCATGACCAAGAAGCATAAGGTAGTAAAAGAGCGGCGCCAGCACGTCCGCCTGCCCATACTGCACGGGATACTCGAGCCCGTGGAAATAGAGTTCTTCACGACCGACGACGCCGGCAAGACCCAGCCCCAGCCGGCCATACTCGCCGACCTTTCGGCCGGCGGCATGAGGCTCATCACCTTCATGGCCCCGCCGCATTCCAAGGAATTTAACATAGTCCTCAACCTCGCCGGCCTGGGCGAAGTGCCGATCACCGGCAAGATCTCCTGGGTCAAGGAAAAGGGCGGCGTCTTCATGAACGGCATCGCGTTCAGCGGCATCAGCCCCGACTGCGTCAAGAAGATCAACCTGATGGCCGAGGACTATACCGACTGCGACACGCGCATAGAGCTCAAGCTGCCCGAGGTCTGCGTGGAGACCTGCAAGGCTCACGCGCTCTGCAACAAGCCGCAGAAGGACGACTCGCTATTCAAGAAAAAATAGTGCCGTAAACCGCCAGTCGGAAGGCCGGACGCTTCAAAGGTTGAACCCCTCTTAAGCTTTCGGCCTTCTTGTTTCCCGGAGGGAGAAGGTCAAGGATGTCCCAGCAAGAGATAAAGCCCATAACCCTGATGGGGGCCACGGCCTCGGGCAAGACCGAGGCCGCGCTGGGCCTGGCGCGCCTGCTGGGCGGTGAGATAATATCGGCCGACTCGCGGCAGGTCTATAAGCGTCTCACCGCCGGCACGGCCAAGCCCGACGGTGCCTGGCGCGGCGAAGGCGCGGAGCGCGCCTATATAGTGGAAGGCGTGCCCTATCACCTGGTGGATTTCCTCGATCCCAAATCGTCATACGACGCGGCCTCGTTCGCGGCCGACGCCCATCGCCTGATCAAAGAGATAAAGTCCCGGGGCAAGGTGCCGGTGATAGCCGGCGGCACCGGCATGTACGTGCAGGCGCTCTGGTCCGGCCTGGACCCGCTGCCGCCCGCCGACCAGGCCGTGCGCGCCGAACTGACCGCCTTCGCCGAGAAGGAGGGCCGCCCCGCCCTGCACGCGCGGCTGACGGCGCTGGATCCGGAGGCCGCGGCCAGGATACCCGTCAACAATATACAGCGCGTCATACGCGCGCTGGAGGTCATCCGGATAAGCGGGAAAAAGATATCCGAGCTCTGGACCGGACGCTTCCACGACGCCCTGCCGACGCATCTCTCGCGCTTCATCGTGCTGTCCTGGCCCAAGAAGGACCTTGTCGAGCGCGTGCGCGCGCGCACGCTGACCTCCTTCGTGCGCTGGGAGGCCGAGACCCGCGCGCTGCTCGACGACGGATATCCCGACGACTGCCCCGCGCTTAAATCGCTGGGATACCCGCAGATGATAGATTACATACGCGGCGCCGCGGACCAGGCCGGAACGGCCGGGAAGATAGTGCGCGTCACCATGTCCTACGCCAAGCGGCAGGCCACCTGGTTCGGCCGCTACCGCAACGTACCGCGCGTGGACGCCTCGTCGCCGGCCGGCCTGCTGCCGGAAAATCTGCTCAAGACCGAGGAGGCCGCCTGAAGGCGCTGCTCATCGCCGTCAGCAAGGGAGGCTCCGCCGAACTGGAAGCCTCCCGCTCCGAGCTGGCCGAGCTGGGCCGGCTCTGCGAGACGGCCGGCATAGAACCGGTCGAGAGCGTGCTGGCCCGCATAAAGGCCTATACCCCGGCCACGCTGATCGGCTCGGGCAAGGCCAGGGAACTGGCGGAGAGGGCCGCGGAGCTCAAAGCCGACGCCGTCATCTTCGACGACGACCTGACCCCGGCCCAGCAGCGCAACCTCGAAAAGGTCTTCTCGCTGGCCGTCACCGACCGCACCGAACTCATCATACAGATCTTCTCCCAGCGCGCACGGACCCGCGAGGGCAAGCTGCAGGTGGAGCTGGCGCGGCTGACGCATATGCTGACGCGGCTCTCGGGCAAGGGCGAGGCGCTGGAGCAGCAGCACGGCAGGATAGGAACCCGCGGCCCCGGCGAGCGCAAGATAGAGTACGAGCGCCGCGCGCTGCGCGACAAGATAGGCGAGCTCAAAGGGCGCATGGAGGCCGTGCGGCGCGAGCGCTCGGTGCAGCGCGGCAAGCGCGAAGCGGTGCCGCTGCCGCAGGTCTCGATAGTGGGATATACCAACGCGGGCAAGTCCACGCTGCTAAACGCACTTACCCGCGCGGCGGGCCGCGGCGCCGTCTATTCCGACGACAAGCTCTTCGCCACCCTAGACCCCACCACGCGCCGCGTGCGCCTGCCCGGCGGGGGGGAGGCGCTCTTCACCGACACCGTCGGCTTCATCCAGAAGCTGCCGCATTCGCTGGTGGCCGCCTTCAAGGCCACGCTCGAGGAGATAGTCCGCTCGGATCTGGTCATACACCTCCACGACCTCTCCTCTCCCGCCCTGGCCGGGCAGCACGCGGCGGTGCGCGACACGCTGGCCGAGATAGGCGCCGGCGACAAGCCCACGCTCAACGTCTTCAACAAGGCCGACGTGCCCGGCGCCTCGCCGGCCCGCGCGCGCCGGCTGGGGCGCTTCTTCCAGCCGCTGTGCGTCTCGGCGCTCAAAGGCGACGGCCTGGACGCCCTGCTGGCCAAGGCGGAGGCCATGCTGGCCGCCTCCTGGCAGGAGCGCGAGGTGGTCCTGCCCCGGGCCAAGGCCGGGCTTATAAAGGAGATATACAGGATAGGACAGGTGCTCTCGGCCGACCACGGCGAAAAAGAGATACGGATACGCTTCCGCGCCACCGCCGCCAATTGCGCCCGCATAGAGGCCCTGCTGGCCAAATAATCCTTGCGGCGCCGTCTATTTTTATATAATTTAGGTACTTCACCATGTACGAACTATCCATAGCCCTCACGTTCATCGCCAGCTACCTGCTGGGCGGCATACCCGCCGGCTACCTTATCGGCAAGCGCTTCTACGGGCTCGATATCAGGCAGTACGGCTCAGGCAATCCCGGCACGGCCAATGTCTACCGCACCCTGGGTAAATGGGCCGGTATCTCGACCTTCGCCATCGACTTCCTCAAGGGCTTCGTCCCGGCCTGGTTCGCTATGCAGTTCTACGTGCGCGACGGCCACTGGTGGATACCGGTCACGGCCGGCGCCCTCTCCATCGCGGGCCATATCTGGACCATCTTCCTGCGCTTCAAGGGCGGCAAGGGCGTGGCCACGGCGGCCGGCGTATTCATGGCGCTGCTGCCCATCCCCACGGCCGGCGCCTTCGTGGTGTTCGGCATAGCGGTGGCCATAACCAGCCATATCTCGGTCGGCTCCATGGCGGCCTCGGTGGCGCTGCCGGTGCTCTGCTACTTCCTCACCGACCCCAACGGCAAGCAGCGCCCGTTCACCATACTGGCGGTGGTGGTCAGCGGCCTCATTTTCTACACACATATCGCCAATATCCGGCGCATCCTAAAGGGGAAAGAGCTCTCCTTCCAGCACAAGGACGGAGCGGCTGCCGGCAAAAAGGAGGGGGGCGCCTGAGCCCCCGCTTTATATGACCGAACCCCTCGATAAAGAAGTGAAGATCTATTCCATCGCCACCAGCCTGACCGAGTCGATAATCTTCCTCGACGAGTCCGACGGCTCGCGCATACTGCCCATCTGGATAGGCCCGGCCGAGGCGCAGGCCATAGCCATACGGCTCTCGGGCTACCCGTCGCCGCGGCCGATGACCCACGACCTGCTCTTTTCGATGATCAGGGAACTGGGCTACACGCTGGAGAAGGTCGCCATAAGGGACATAACCGACAACACCTATTACTCGCTGCTGCACCTCTCGTCCAAAGACGGCTCCGTGAAGAAGACCGTGGACGCCCGGCCGTCGGACGCCATCGCCATGGCCGTGCGCTTCGGCTGCCCCATATACATATCCGAGGCCGTCTTCTCAAAGACGCAGGTGCTCTCCAAGCCCATCACCGAGGACGAGGTGGTCAAGTTCCGCGAGGACCTCAAGAATCTCAAGCCCAACGATATAATCTCGCAGCTGCTCAAGGAACCCGGCCCGCCCGGCGGCCTGGGCAAGGGCGCGCTCGGCGACAGGCGCGAAGAGGAAGAAGAAGAGGACGAAGGGGAGGACGACGATGAACAGGCATGACATCATAAAGGAGATCGCCCGCCACCTTACCACGGAGAAGGACGCCAAGATGGCCGTGCACAGCATCTTCGAGATGATGGCCGCCGCCCTGCGCTCCAACGAGAAGGTGGTCATCTCCAATTTCGGCACGTTCCGCGTGAAGGAGCGCCAGCCGCGCCAGATGCGCAACCCCAAGACCAACCAGAAGGTCATGGTGGGCCCCCGCAAGAGCATCCGCTTCAAGCCGTCCCGCAAGATATTAATGGGGATCTGATACGGAAAAGAACTACCTTACGATAAACGAGATAGCCGGCAAGACCGGCATCGCCCCGCACACCATCCGCTACTGGGAGGCCCGGTTCAAGCTGCTGCGCCCGCTGCGGCTGGCCAGCGGCCACCGCCGCTACACCCGCAAGGACCTGGAGACCGTCAACGAGATAAAGGACCTGGTCCTGCTCAAAGGCTACTCGCTGCGCGGCGCCAGGAAGGTGCTCTACTCGCGCGGCAAGACCGCCGGCCCCGAGAAGAAGAAAACCATGGTCCCGCCGGCCTCCGACGCCAGGGCGATGGACCTGCTCGACGATATAAAGAAAGAGCTCCGCCAGATAATCAAGGAACTCTGAGCCGGCCCCGCCGGCCCCCGCCCGTCATTCCAACAGCACTCTTATAGAAACCACCTTGCCGTCCCTTATGTCCTCGG
>JAVVFK010000193.1:0-4808 GCA_032251015.1 Elusimicrobiales bacterium | reverse complement strand
GAACTCCCTACATTTGCCGCCGAACTCCCTACATTTGCCGGGTTCGCCAATGGATCTGTCGGCAAAATTGGCGGCTGTTCTAACTCCCCTAGGGCTGTCGGCAATGCCCCGCAAGGTTAAATCCGCGACGATGCGGAAGATAGTTTTGGGTGTTTGTGGGGGAAGATATATGTCCTTGAAAGAGCTGGCTTCTCTCTTGAAACGTGATCCCGTCGCTCTTCAAAACCGCTATCTGACCCCAATGCTAGGAGAGGGACTGCTTGAGCTGAAATATCCCGGGATAGCGAACCACCCAGGTCAGGCTTATCGCACAAGGAAAGTCGGGTAAATTCCTGAATTGAATTCGGGAGGAAATATCGACCCTTGGAAAGCGCGTGCTGCACTAAAAAGGACACTCGGGGGTTGACAATTTGTATCCCATAGGATACACTTTAAGGAGACCGGTATGCAGTCACGAAAGCGGAAGGTGCTGCATTATGTCGTGGACGGTAGGGATGTATTTGACGCGTGGCTTCGGGCTCTTCCGGACCTTGTTGGACAGGTCGCTATAGTTAAGCGGTTGGTAAGGCTGGAAGATGGGAATTTCGGGGATTGCCGCAGTCTGGGTCGTGGTCTATGGGAATTGCGTATCCATTACGGTCCGGGCTATAGGGTTTACTATGGCGAAGATGGTCCGGTGATAGTGGTTATACTGTGTGGAGGGGATAAGGGCTCCCAATCGCGGGATATACGAAGAGCGGGCAAGTTTTGGGATGAGTATCGGAGGTTGAAATGAAAAGGACGGTCTCGCATGCGTCGTTCATGCGCAAGTATCTGGCCGGGCCGGAGGAGTCTGCTGCCTACCTGAACTCCGTTTTGGAGGACGGGGATGTCCCTTTTCTGCTGAAGGCCATTCGCACTGTGGCAGGCGCCCAGGGTGGGATGGGGAAACTGGCCAAGGCGGTGGGAATGAGCCGCACCAGTCTTTACAAGGCGCTTTCGCCCACCGGCAACCCCGGCATCCACACGCTGGAGGCCATATTGGCGGTTTACGGCGTCAGGCTCGGCTTTTTTCCGATCGATAAGGGGCCGCGGCCGTCGGCGCAGAGTTCCTCTTTCCGCCGGGCGCATTTGTAAAAAGTAGTCCTTGACATAGAGGGAATTTGTGGTATACTATTTCTGTAAATAATCAAAAGTGATTAATTGCGGAAATATGAAATTCACGGAATTCAAGGCTAAGTTCCTGGGGTTGCCCGTTATCCCGTCACGGCTGCTTTCCGGGGGGCAGGCGGATATCAACCAGTTGGAGCGCTGGCGCAGGTCCGGGCGTATCGTTAAGTTGAGGAGGGGGCTTTATATGCTGGGTGCGGGGGAGCGACGGCTGGAACCGGGCAGGGCCTACCTGGCGGGGCAGATCTATCAGCCTTCGTATGTAAGCCTTGAATACGCGCTCAGCGTTTACGGCCTTATCCCGGAGCGGCCGGCCGATATGACTTCGGTGAGCGCCAGGAAGACCGCTGTATTCGTCAACGATTTCGGCACTTTCAGCTACCAGTCCGTAAAACCGTCGGTTTTCAGGGGTTTCACCGCCGTAAAGGACGAGACCGGCTTCCCCTATTTCATGGCGGAGCCGGAAAAAGCCGTGGCCGATTTTGTCTATCTTAATCTTGGAAAGTGCCCGTCGGCGGAGAAGGAGGCGGGGGAATACCTGGCTGAAGCTTTCCGCTTCCAGGACCTGGCTTCGCTGCGGCGCCGCCGGCTTAAAGAGTACTTCGCGCTTTTCGGGATGAAGAAGATGGACCGGATCGCGGACGCTATTCTCGGCCTGGCCGGGGGGGGGGCATGATAGAGGCGATCAGGAAGGAACTGGAGGGGCTGCCCTCCAGGGAGGTCCGGTACAATCGCGCCAGGGAGACACTGCAGGTGCTGGCGCTGAAATGTCTGTCGGACCGCGGCGCTTTCGGTCATCTCGCTTTCGTCGGCGGCACGGCACTGCGCATCCTGTTCGGGTTGAAGCGTTTTTCGGAGGACCTTGATTTTTCGCTGACGCGCCGGCAGGGTTACGATTTTGGCGCGCTGGGCGAGCGGCTGGTCAAAGATCTGCGGCTCAACGGTCTGCATCCCCGGCTGGACCGCGCGGACGTCAAGACCGTCAATTCCGCTTTCCTGGCTTTTCCCGGACTGCCGCGGGAACTGGGACTGTCCGGTCACAAGGAGGAAAAACTTTCGATCAAGATCGAGGTGGACACCAATCCTCCCGGCGGCTGGCGGGCCCGGACGACGCTGGTGAACGCTTCGTACCTGTTCAGCGTCAGCCATTACGACCTGCCTTCGCTGTTCGCCGGCAAATTGCACGCCTGCTTTTACCGCCGCTATACCAAGGGGCGCGATATCTACGATCTGTTCTGGTACCTTGGGCGCAAGGTGCGGCCCAATTACGATCTGCTCAATAACGCCGTCGCGCAGAGCGAGGGGGCCCCGCCCGAGGTGGACGAGCGAAACCTGAAGGAATTTATGCTGGGGCGCCTCGCCCGTATCGATCTGCCCGCCGCGCGCCGCGACGTGGAGAAATTCCTGGAGGATAAGTCCGAACTGCGGCTTTTCGATGAGGCTGTGCTCCGGGCGGCCATAGATTCGCTGTGACCGGCGCTCCCCGCCGGGCGGTTTGCCCGCCCTTGTTAACTTATTTATAATATTGGCATGATAATTTTGGGCATAAGCGCTTACGATGAAAATTCCTCGGCCTGCCTGGTCATAAACGGAAAACTGATGTGCGCGCTGGAAGAGGCGCGCGTGCGCCGCTGCGCCGGCTGGGCCGGCCTGCCGGTAGAGGCCGTCAAGGCCTGCCTGGCCTACTGTCATTTCGACCTCAAAGACGTGGACCTGATCGCCGTCGGGCGGGACCCTCACGCCAATATGCGGCTTAAAGTCGCCACGCTGCGGGGCGAGAAGATCACGCTGGAACTTCTAAAAGACCGCCTCGGCTTCGGCACCAAGCTGGCCGACATAAAGAAGGACCTCTGCGCCGCGCTGGAGCGCGACATGAGCGCCGTGAAGGCGCGCGTGCGCTGCGTGGAGCATCACAAGGCCCACCTGGCCGGCGCCTACCTGGTGTCGCCGCACGATTCGGCCATCTGCGTGTCGCTCGACGGCTTCGGCGACTATGTCAGCGGCATGCGGGCCGCCGGTGTGGATAATAAGATCTACGACCGTGACCGCTGCTATTATCCGCATTCGCTGGGAATGTTCTATTCGGCGATGGCGCAGTTCCTGGGCTTCGGCAGCTGGGGCGGCGAGGACCGCGTGATGGAGCTTTCAAAGACCGGCCGGCCGGAGTTCGAGGCCGAGCTGCGCCAGCTGATAAAGCCTTCGGCCGACGGTTTCTACCGCGTGGACGAGTCGTATTTCGCGCACGGGCCCGAGTCGGCGGCCATGTTCTGGCGCGACCGCGCGCCCGAGCTGCCGCGGCTGTTCGCGGCCAAGGTGGAGGGCCTTATCGGCAAACCGCGCGAGGCCAATGAGCCGCTGGAGCAGCGCCACGCCGATATCGCGGCCTCGGCGCAGGCGGTCTTCGAGGAGATCTTCTTCCACGTTCTCAACTCCGCCTACGAGAAGTACCGCAACGACAAGCTCTGCCTGTCGGGCGGCTGCGCGCGCAACGCGCTGGCCGTGGGAAGGATATGCGAGAAGACCCGCTTCCGCGACGTCTATGTCCCGCCGGCGCCGCACGCCGGGGGCACCGCCATCGGCGCGGCCTACTGGATCTGGAACCAGGCCAAGGGCTACCGCCGCAGTTATGAACTGGCAAATCCCTACGTGGGACCGCATTACGACGATTCTTACGTCGAGGCGCTGCTTAAGTCCCGCGGCCTGTCGTATCACAAAGCCGCCGAGAAAGAGATCTACGAGACCGTCGCCGGCACGCTGTCCGGCGGGGGGAAGGTAGGCTGGTTCCAGGGCCGCTCGCCGTGGGGCGCCTGGCCGCTGGGCGGGCGCTGCCTGCTCTCCGACCCGCGCGTGCCGGTCAGCCGCGAGCTGGAAGGCGGCGGCGCGGCGGTCATGGACGAGAAAGCGGCGGAGTGGTTCGAGACCGTCCGGCCTTCGCCGTTCATGGCCAAGGCCCCGCGCGTGCGCCCCGCGCGCCGCGACCAGGTCCCCGGCCTGCCGGGCGGCGAGACGCCGCGCGTGCAGACCGTTTCCTGGGAGTTCAATCACCGTTTCTACGCGCTGCTGGAGGCCTTCGACAGGCGCGTGGGCGTGCCGATGCTTGTCAGCGCGCCGCTGCTCGCGGGCGAGCCGCTGCCGGTAACGCCCGAGCAGGCGCTGGAGTGCTTCGAGGTCTCCGGCGCGGCCCTGCTGGCCATAAATAACTTCCTGGTAACACCGCTTAAGGATAAACGATGAAGATCACCATAGTCACCGCCGTCCTCAATTGCCGCAAGACCATCGAGGACTGCATGCAGAGCGCCCTGGGGCAGAACTGGACCGAACTGGAGTATATTCTGGCCGACCGCGGTTCCACCGACGGGACGCTGGAAGTCATAAAACGCTACCAGAACCGCTTCGCTAAATTCATTCAGCTCAAAGGCGACGATTATTACACGGCTTTGAACAAGTGCCTTTCGGCCGCCACCGGCGACATCGTCGCCGTGCTGCCGCCCGACAGCTTCTACACCGACCGCAATACCGTAGCCAACGTGCTGCGCACCATGGCCGCCAAGCGCCGCGACTGCCTCTACGGCGACATGGTCTATATCGCCACCGACTCGCAGCGCCCGCTGCGCTATTACAAGGCCGGCGAGTACGACCGCTACAACTTCGAGAACGGC
>JAVVFK010000192.1:0-4880 GCA_032251015.1 Elusimicrobiales bacterium | reverse complement strand
CCGTCCTCTTCGCGCGTTTCGCGCGGAGAAAACCGGCGGCCTGAAGCCCTGCCGCTATAACTTTTATTTTTCCTGCTGTATGGCGCCGAAGGCCGCCACGCCCAGCGCCGTGGTCACGGCGCAGAAGCCCAGCAGCGCGGCCAGGCTGACCAGCGGCGGGAAATAGCCGTAGCCGATGAGGACGAACCTTATCAGGTCCACCGCGTAGGTGACCGGGTCGAAGAGCGCGACCACGCGTATATAGGGGGCGGCGGTGGCCAGGTCGAAGAGCGCGCCGCTGAAGAAGAACATGGGCCAGGTGAGAAAGCTCATCACCAGGCCGAACCCTTCCATCGACTTCATCCGCGCGCCTATTATGAGCCCGATATTGGTGATCATGTAGGCCACCGGCACCGCGGCCGCCAGGCAGAGCAGCAGCTTCCAGACGGTCAGCGGCATGACGAAGGCCATGCCGATGGCCAGCAGCAGCAGCGTCTCTATCAGCCCGCCCAGCATCCCCCCCAGCGCCTTGCCCATGAAAAGCGTGGTGCGCGAGATGGGCGCGGCCAGCACTTCCTTTAAGAAGTCCAGCCGCTTGTCCCAGATTATGTAGAGCCCGTAGGTGATGGAGGTGAAGAGTATCACCATCGCCACTATGCCTGGGAAGATGAACTGCTGGTAGGAATAGCCTTCCACGGGGCTCGAGCCCGAGAGGCCTTTTCCGACGACGAAGAGGAACAGCAGCGGCGAGACGAGTATGGAGACGATGCGCTCCTTCTCCCGGAAATAGATCAGGGCCTCTCTCATCAGCAGGGCGTAGATGGCGGGGAAGTTGAACATGGTCAGCGCCTTACGCTCTTGCTTATCGCTATGCGTTCGAACATGGAGTGGTTCTCCGCGTCGTCCTTTATCTGGTGGCCGGCGAACTTGAGGAAGACGTCGTCGAGCGTGACGCGGCGCACTTCCACTTCCTCCACGTCGCCGGCGGCTTTGAGCAGCGCCTGCAGGTTGCGGCCCGAGTCGTCCAGGGTCAGCCGGACCCGGCCGTCCTCCTCGATGCCTTCGCTTATGAAGGGCAGGTGCTTGACCTTCTCCAGCGTGCCGGGCGCGCAGGTCAGGTATACTATGTCCTGTCCTACCTTGCGCTTGAGCGCCGACGGGGTATCGAGCTCTATTATATGTCCCTGGTCTATGATGCCGATGCGGTCGGAAAGGCTGTCTGCCTCCTCCATGTAATGGGTGGTGAGGATAATCGTGGTATCGCCGGCCTCCTTGAGGCCGCGGATATAGGTCCAGACGTCCTTGCGGCTGGCCGGGTCCAGTCCCAGCGTCGGCTCGTCGAGGAAAAGCACCTTCGGCCGGTGTATCAGGCCGCGGGCTATCTCAAGCCGCCGCCTCATGCCGCCGGAGTAGGTCTTCACGAAGCTGTCCGCCCGCGCGGTCAGCCGAACCAGCTCCAGCATCTTCTCTATGCGGCCGTCTATCTCGGCGCGCGGCACGCCGTAGAGCAGCGAATGGAGCTTGAGGTTCTCGCGCCCGGTGAGCAGGTCGTCCACGCTGGGCTCCTGGAAGACTATGCCGATATTGCGGCGCACGTCCAGCGGCTCGCGGTTTATGTCCCGGCCCGCCACCAGCGCGGTGCCGGAAGTCGCTTTAAGGAGCGTGGAGAGGAGATTTATGAGGGTGGTCTTGCCGGCGCCGTTGGGGCCCAGCAGGCCGAACACTTCCCCCTCGCGTATCTCCAGATTGATGGAGTCCACGGCCGTAAGCGCGCCGAAACGCTTGGTGAGGTCCGTGGTTATTATCGCCGGGGGCATGAACAGATTTTAGCAAATAAAAAAAAAGGACCCCGCCGGCGTCCGGCGGGGTCCTGCGGGCGAGGTCTTCTCCGGGTTTAGAACAGCAGGCCGAAGCTGGCTGATACGCCGACTTTGGTCGGGATGTCTGTGTCGTCCAACGTGGTCTTCTCGCTGCTGATGACGCCCGATACATCGAAGTGCATATGCAGCAGGTTCAGGCCGGTGCCCAGCGTATAGGCCAGTTTGGAATCGCTCTCGGAGAGGTTCTTCATTATGCCCGCGCGCAGCGGGATATTGAAGGCCTTGCGGTTGATTATGTTTATCTCGGTGCCCAGCGCCATCTGCCGGGACTTGAAGCCGTCAACCTCGGTCTTGTTTTCAGTGAGGTCCACGTCGGCGGCCAGCGTCCAGAAGTTGAGCGGGTTGAATGCCAGGCCCAGGCGCACCTGGCGGTCAAGCGTGTAAGAGCCGCCCACGGTGTCGGGGCGGTCGAACTTGGGGCTGTTTAGGTTGCGGCCGACTATAGCCAGGCGCGGACTGAACGGTATGCCTTTATACTTGGAATTGATGTTCCAGAGCAGGCCCAGGTCCAGGCCGGGGGCCCAGCTGGACTTTGCGTCCTCGAGCATATCGTCAAACGCGTCGCCGGTCTCTGAGTTGTTCATGAACAGGAAGGTGGTGCTTGCCATGCGGCCGTTTATGGCCTTTACATTGCCGCCCAGCGAGAGACCGCTGAGGTACTTGTCCATGTTCCAGGCGTAGCCGGCGGCTATTTCTATAAAGGAGGCTGCCTCCAGCGTCAGGTTGGAAGTGTTGTCATTATAGTCACCGCCGGCAAGTGCCCCTGTCACTATCGGCGCCGCATCGCTTGCATACTGAGATATGAGGGTGGCAGCCTGTGACACCTGAGTCGCGTCGTTAGCATATGCCGCCAAAGCATTTGCGAGGGTGGCATTATTGGTTATAGTGGCGTCGCAATTTCCGCCAGTTCCGCACAATAGCTGGTAAACGGCATTGGGTGTCCCGTTGTTTAGTTGATCCAGTGCTGTAGCGAGGTCGCTGGCCGCAGTGGCAAGAGATCCTGCGAGAACAGTCGTGCCGGAGCCGGCAGGAAATTGTATGCCGGTTTCAGTCCCCCCATCTCCGAGATTCAGGTTGTTAATGTCGATTGTGGCTGTCACTCCCACCGCGGTGAAGTTGTTGACCGAGATCGCGACTTTGGAGAACTTGAAGTTGGCTCCGCCGGCCGCTTCCACAAGTGCCCCTTTGCCGGGTGTTGCCATATCCGACAGTAGTGACATCGTTTTTACGAAGTCAGCGGCCTGTTGCGGGGTTATCGCGCTTCCGCCGCTTTGGGCGGCCTGAACGGCGTTTAGTTTGTCGGCCATGTCACCAATTTCGCTAGCGTTCTTTACTATTCCTCCGGTGAACTCGAGGTTAACTCCCACCGGTATCTCCATGCCGGAGACATTGGCTCTGGTCTTGACCAGGCCGGCCGGGTTCCAGTACTGCGCTATCGGGCCCTGGGCCACGGCTACGAAGGCGCCGCCCATGCCCATGGGCCTGGTCCCCAGCACCTGCCATTGTTCGGCCCCCGCGGTGGCCGTTAAGGCGAACAGCGCGATGACCGTTAAAATGCGTCCTCTCATTTGTGTCCCTCCGTTATGTCAGCGATATTCAGATGTAAATTCTAACAGATGTTGGGGCGATCCGCCACGTGATTTTTGTTATACCCCCAGGTGCTTATTGAAGAAGAGCCCCACGCGGCGCTCATATTCCTTTCCGGCGGCGCCGGAGGCCTGCCCGTGGTCGGCGCCCGGAACTATCCAGAGCTCGGCGTGCGGGAAGGCTTCCTTGAGCTCTTCCGAATGGGACGGCGGTATGGTCCGGTCGGACGAGCCGTGTATAAGCAGCAGCGGATCGGCGCCGGGTCCGTCGGCGTGGCGCGCGTCGGCCGCGGAGAGGCCGGCGCCGAAGGCGAGGCGGTACCAGAGGCGCATGGTCCCTATGAGCGGGTGACGCAGCGGGCCCAGGCCGGCGAAGATGATGTCCAGCATGGCGCGCAGCGAATAATACGGGGAGTCGCAGACCCGGGCGGCTATGCGGGGATGATTGGCCAGCAATGCGGTGTTGCCGCCCATGGAAAATCCGAACACACCCATCTTCTCTATACCCCTGCCGGCCAGCCAGGCCGCGGCGGCCTCCGCGTCGCGGGCTTCCAGCACGCCGCCGGAGGTCAGCCGCCCGCCGCTGGCGCCCATGGCCCGCAGGTCCGGGAGCAGTATATTGTGATCGGCCGCCAGGAAAGAGACCATCGGAAGGATATTCCCCTTGTCCATGGGGTAGCCGTGCAAGGCGATGACCGCGGTTTTCGAAGTCTTATGGGGTATCAGCCAGGCGGCCAGCGGCGTGCCGTCGAAGGATTTTATCTCAACGGTCTCGTAGGGCAGGCCGAACTCAGCCGGGGTGAACGGGCTGACGTAGCGCTTGGGTTTTGTATACATCAGGAAGAAGATTACGGAGAAGACGGCCAGCAGCAGTCCGGAATAAACGACGAGGCGCAGGAGTATTTTAGCGGTCATTCTTTTTTGTCTTTCAGCAACGGCACGAACTTCACTTCGCCCGCGTCCTCGATTTCCGTAAGCTCTTTGTCCATGCGGAAGACTTTAAGCCTCTGCCGGTCCTTGCCGAGCGGCGCCACCAGCAGGCCGCCGGGCTTGAGCTGATCCTCTATCCCCGGCGGCAGCGTCTCGGGCGCGCAGGTGAAGACCATCCTGTCATAGGGGGCGTGTTCCGGCCAGCCTTTGGAGCCGTCGCCCAGCAGGCGCTTCACGCCGGGCGCGTACTGCGCCAGCGGCTTGGCCCCGAAATTATAGAGGTGCTCGTTTATTTCGACGGTATATGCCTCGGCGCCCAGCGAAGCCATCAGCGCGGCGCTGTAGCCGGTGCCCGTGCCTATCTCCAGCACTTTCTCCCCGCCCTTTATGTCCGCCAGCTGCGCCATGAGCACGGCGATATAGGGCTGGGAGATGGTCTGGCCTTCCAGCACCGGCAGGGGGCAATCGTCGTGGCAGCGTGTCCAGAGCTCGACGGGCACGAAGC
>JAVVFK010000191.1:0-4885 GCA_032251015.1 Elusimicrobiales bacterium | reverse complement strand
CAGTTCTTCCTTCGCCGCGGCGTCGCCGCGCATCTTCTCTATCTCGCCTTTAAGGGAGGATTCGCGGGAGCGCGCCTCCTGCAGCGACCGCTCCAGGTGCGCCAGGCGGGAGTTGAGCTCCCCGGCCCTTCGCGAGGCTTCTTCGTAGTTCCGCGAGATACGCCCGGCTTCTTCCTGGGCGCTCTTCATCGCGTCCCAGAGGAAGCCTATCTCGCGGCCCGCGGGGGTTTCGCCGTTCATCAGGCGCTCCTCCCGGCCGTTATCTCGATACGGTTCTTCGACGCCAGGTCCATAGCGGTGGCGATGACCTTGGCGCGCGCCAGGATGACCTTCTCTTTCTCCTGGCGGCCGGCCAGCATATCGCGCACGATGGCCCGCACGTCCTCGGGGAAGACCTTCATGACGCTGCGGGTATGGCCTTCGTCCATGCCCTGGAGGGCCACGGCCCATTCGGGGTACGGCAGGGCCAGGACCAGGGGCTTGAGGTTCTTCTCGTCGAGCGCGCAGAGTTCGTCGAAAGTGATGAGCGCGCCGCGCAGCCGGTCGAAAGAGGCCTGGTCCACGCCTTTGAGGCCGGAGAGCAGTTCCTCGCGCTCGGCGGGGTCGACGAGGCTGAGTATGCGGCCCAGTTTCTCGCTGCCCTTGAGGGATTTCTCTATGCGCAGGCGGAGATTGTTCTCGACCTCCATGAGCCTCTCCGGCTCCACCTGCTTGAGCGCCAGCATGCGGCGCGTGACCGCCTCGCGCCGGGCAGGGGGCAGGTTGAGCAGGAGCTTGGAGGAGATATGGGGTTTGCGGTCGGCGAGCTGGGCTATGACGATCGCCGCGTCCTCTTCGGCCTCCTCGGCCAGTATATCGCTTATCTCCTCGGCGGGCATTTTTTCCACGAAGGAGAAGGAGTCCTGGCTCTCCAGCAGGCGCAGGCCGCCGCCTTCGGCGTCTATGACCTCGGGGAACTCCCCTTCCTCCCCCTCTATCTCACCGCCGCCGGCCTGCGTTCCCGCCGCGCCGGGCCCGGCCGAGCCGGCCTGGGAGGTCAGCGCGCTGAGGCGGGCGTAGTCCAGCAGGCTGGTGAACAGGCGCGAGGCCAGCAGGTAGGCGAAGACCACCAGCGAGGCCAGCGAAAGCGTGAGCAGGAAGGAGGCGAGCAGGATGCGGTGTATGTCCGGCGCGTCGAAGAACTCCTTCCACCAGGGCAGCATGTCGGCGCGCAGCAGCGAGATGCTGTCGCCGCGCTTCTCGTCGAGACGGAGTATGTCGGTGACAAGGAGACGGATGGCGTTGGCGCGCGCTTCGGGTATGTTCCGGTCGAAGACCAGGGATACGGTGACGCGCTTTATCGCGAACCGGCTGGTGTGGGTGGTCTCGGCCTTCTGCTGCTGGATGTACTCGTTGGTCTTCTCCATGACCGTGATCTGGGAGAATCCGGGCAGCTGCAGGAAATTCTCGGGGTCGGAAGCGCCAGATTCGCTCATGGCGGTGTAGGCCGCCTCGCCCTCGACACGGACGAAGACCTTGGCCTTGCCGCGGCCCAGCAGTTGCTCGAGAAGCCGGGCCACGTCCTCCTGCATGCGGGCCGAGAGCTCGGCCTCCTCGGCCGCCGGCGTGACGGCGGGCGCCGCGGGGGCCTGGCCCTGCGCGGCCGCCTGCGAGAGCGGGAAGAATACGGAGAATATCAGCGTCGCGATGGTCATAGGCGGGGAGGTCCGGGCCTCCCTTTCATTGTAAATAATAGGAAACCGGGGTTACAAAGTTGTTTCAGGGCGGTTAACTATTTAAGGGCAGTTCGGCACCGAAGACCGCTCCGCCTTGCGCGCCCCGGCGGTAAAAGGCCTTTCCCCCGTGCATTTCGGCTATGCGGCGGCAGAGGGAGAGGCCCAGCCCCGTACCCCCCGCCGTCGCGCCCGGGGCCCGGTAGAACGCCTCGAAAAGACGGTTCTCCGCCTCCGCCGGCACGCCCGGGCCCGTATCGGCCACCTCGAAGACGAGAGCTCCTTCGCGCCGGAGGACCTTGACCTCGACGGAACCTCCCTTCGGCGTGAACTTAAGCGAGTTGGCGACGAAATTCGTGAGCATATGGGCGGCCAGTTCCCTGTCCAGCGCTGCCGGCAGGCGTTCCTCGCCGGAGTATTCCAGCGCGAGCCCCAGCTCGGCGGCGCGGGGTTTGAAGAAATCCGTTATGTCGCGCGCCAGGGCCGCCGCGTCCTCCGGGCCCGGGCTGAACGGCATCTCTCCCCGTTCTATGCGCGCCAGGTCGAGCAGCCCGGTCACGAAGGCGGAGAGCCTCGAGACGTTCTCCCTGATGCGCCTGTAATCGCTTTTTTCCGCCTCGCCCGCGCCGGACCGCCGTTCCAGCAGCGCCAGGCGGCTCTCTATGGCGCCCAGGGGCGAGCGCAGCTCGTGCGTCACCGACGAGACGAAGGCCTTCTTCATGTTCTCCAGCTCCAGCAGTTTAGAGGACATGGTGTCGAAAGCGGCGCCGAAGGCGGCTATCTCGTCGGAGCCGCCTATCGAGGCCCGGGAGCCCAGGCGCCCCGCCCCGATATCGGCGGCCAGCGCGGAGAGCCGGCCCAGCCTGCGCGAGATGCCGGCCGAGAGCAGGAAGGCGAGCGCGGCCGCCACCGCCGCGGAGAACGCCGCGGCCTTGGCGGTATTGCGCCAGAGCGCCATCAGCAGGTCCGCCCTTTCTTTTTCGAGATAGTCCCGGGAGAAGTCCAGCCGGACGGCGGCGTCCCGCGCGGAGGCCCGGCGGGTCAGGCGCCGCTCGGCGGGGACGGCCGCCGGCGGGGGCCTCCCCCCGCGTATCTCCTTCTCCGCGCCCTTCTTCCAGGTAAGGAAAGCCGCAGCTACGTCGGGCCGGGAGCGGCGCAGGTCGGCCAGGTAGTCGACCAGCATCAGCTGGTCGCCGGCCAGGGCCGCTTCCGCCGCCATGCGCTCGGCTCCGGCCACGGCCGCCGCGATGCGCTCCTCCTGTACGCGGTAGATCTCCTCCCTGCCGAAACGGTAGAAGAAATAGCCGGCCGCCAGCGCGGCCGACAGCGCCGCGGCCAGCAGGGCCAGGTTGAGCTTGGTCCTCAGCGTCATCGCGTCCTTATCTCGAGAATCTTATTATCCTCTCCAGCGCCTTCTTGGCCTGCGCGTTGCCCGGGTCGAGGACGAGTATGCGGCGGAATATGTCGGCCGCCTTGCCGTACTCGCCCTTGGCGTAGAAGTCCGCGCCGGTCTGGTAGAGTTTCTCTATCTCGCGCGGGGCCGTGGCGGGCTTCTTCTCCTCGCTCTCCTCTTTGGGCGCCGGGGGCTCCCAGGTGGCGCCGCCGCTCTTGGCGCGGGCGGTGGAGACCATGCGGGACAGCGCGGCCTTCTCGCTGGGCTCGGTCTCCATCTTCAGCGCTTTGTCCCACCAGCCGGCGGCCTGCGCGTAGTTGCCCATCATATAGTTGCAGGAGCCGGCTTTCTTCATGGCGTCGCGGTTGTCGGGTTCGTAGTCCATCGCGTCCTCGAGCTTGCGCAGCGCGTCGTCGTAGCTCTTCTGGGCGTAGAGCAGTTCGGCTTCCTTTATCCTGTAGAGCGCCAGGCCGCCCTTGAAATCGGCCGGGACCCTCTCGGCCTTGAGATGGGTCATGTCCTCGACGCCCTCCAGGAAGCGGCTCAGCGCGGCGTCGTCGCGGTTGAGGCTGTGGGCGTAGGCGATCTCGCGGACCGCGCGGCTGTCCTGGCCCTTGAGGAAGTGCGTGATGCCCTGGGAGAGGCGGCGCTCCCATTTCTCCTTCTCGAACTCGCCGGGCATGGCGGGATAGAACTGGCCGGTCAGGTTAAGGCGGCGGCTGAGATTTATCAGCGAGGCGTCGGGCAGCAGGTCCTTGGCCTCCTCCATCAGGGTCCTGGCGGCGGTCTGGTACTTCTCGTCCATGATGAGGCGCTTCACGTTCCTGAGGCGCGGGTTCTCCAGGCTGGCCAGCTCGCGCGTGCTCTTGTACTCTGAGACCTCCGCCAGGCGCTGGTACTGTTCCAGCAGGTCCCGCTCGTACTGCTCCTCGACGGTGGGGCCGCCGAAATGGTAGCTCATGGCCATCCGGTGCGTGCCGGCGGTGTCCTTGATGGTGCCCAGCGGCAGGATGAAAGCGTAGTCGAAGCCTATCTTGTTTATCTTGTAGGAGAGGCCGGCCGTGGCCTGCCGGAAATCGCGCGTGCCCGCGCCCAGCGAACCGCGCACGCTGATCTCGCCCTTGTCGAGAGTGGGGAAGGCGCGTTCGGCCGATATGATCAGGTCCCTGTCCATTTCGCCCGTGGGTCCCTCGCCGAAGCGCAGTTCGGAGGAAAGCGTCATCCAGAGCGCGCGGTAGCTGGCCCCTATGGACGTGCGCATGGGCAGCTTGTCCTGCGCGCCTTCGCCGAAAGCGACGTCGGGCTGAAGCACGCTCTTGAGCGCCAGGCCGACGGAATACCGCTTGCCGAGAGAGTAGATGAAGCCCAGGTCCAGGTCCATCGCCGAGGCGGAATTAGCTCCTATCAGGACGGGATCGACCTCGCCGGTGGCCAGGAACCCGTCCATCGCGTCGTAGGTCTCTTCCAGGCGCTCGAAAGAACGCGAAAGCAGTTTGAACGAGGCGCCGGCCGAAAGGTTCTCCAGCATCGTGTTGGACGCGAAAGCGTAGCCGTAGGAGAGCTGCATCGTGCGTTCGCCGTACACGCCGCTGAGGCTGAACTGGTTCCAGAGGCCTCCCATCACGCCCAGTTTGCCGCCGCGCAGCGGGACGGCCATAGCCATGCCGGTAAGGCCCAGGCTGGAGCTGTCGCTCAGACCGGTGTGGAGCATCGAGTGGGAGGCGAGGAACTTTACGCGCTCCAGCCTGGCCAGGCCGGCGGGATTGTAGTGCACGGCGGA
>JAVVFK010000190.1:0-4895 GCA_032251015.1 Elusimicrobiales bacterium | reverse complement strand
ATAGGATACGGTGACTATCCAGTAGACGGCCAGCCCGGCCAGGGAAATTAAAAACAGCGGTCTGACGACGTCCGGCCTCTCCCCGCGCGGGTCCAGCCACTTGCGCAGGCCATACGCCGCGCCGGCGACGCCGGCGAAAAATACGGGGAGCGAATAAGGGAACTTGAACCCTTCGAAATGGACCTTGAGGAAAGCGAGGGTATGGTGCGCGATATTCCCGGCGGCGAAAGCCGGCGACCCGCCCGGGGTCTCGAAATCGGTGGGCAGGCAGAAGCGCTGGCAGAACGAGGGGAGCATTACGAGAGAGGTGAGGAATACGGGCCAGGAGGCGAGGAATTCCCATTTAAGCCTGCGGGCGGCCAGCAGGCCGAGGACCACGGCCGCCATCACGGCGGGACCCTCGTAACGCACGTTGGCCATGACCAGAAGCGTGGCCCAGAGCAGGGAGAACGAGTCGCGCGACGGTTCCCCGAGGAACCGCCTCAGTGCGAGAAAGGAGAAGAACATGAAGGCGGCCGACATGAAATCCATTCCGCCCGACGAGGCGGTCAGGGCCAGCAGCGGATGCGAGGCCGTCAGCAGCACGGCGGCATAGGCCGCCGGCGGGCCGTAAAGGCCGCGGAAAAAGACGAAGACGGCGCCCAGGAGCGCGGCCAGCAGCACGAAGTTCACAGCGAAGGCGTTGGCCGGACGGTAGCCGCTTACGGAATGCAGCACCGAAACGGCGAAAGGGAACATATAGGGGCGCTTCTCGCGCTCGCGGAGCAGCGGCCGCAGGTTGAAGTAGTAGCGCTTGGCCATCGTGACATTGTCGGTCCTGCGCTCGAAGGTCATGGAACGCGAAACGCCCAGCAGGTTCGCCTCGTCGGCCAGCACGCGGAACCCGGGCTTCACGGCCAGGAATACCGCGGAGGCCGCGGCCAGGGAGAAGAGCAGGCCGGCGGCGTTAGCGCGCAAGGAGGGAAGGGAGGCGCGCAGCCGGGCGGACAGGAGGACGGCCCAGACCAGGGCGAGCAGCAGCATGCACCAGTAGCCGCCGAAGGACAGGAAGGCCCCGGCGGCGGCGGGGTCGGCCAGGAACCAGGCGGCGGCGGGCAGAGGCGCCAGGAAAAGCGCGGCTCCCGCCGCGTTCCCGGATAAAAAGTCCCTGAATCGCCCCATATGAAGCATTATATTATCAAAAAAGGCGGTCTTGCCCCCCTATTTCCATATTTGTTATAAAATCCCTATCCCGTTTTACAGATCCCCACAGGAGGCAATATGTCCGCCACGCAGACCTTACGCCGCACCGCTCTCAACGAGACCATGAGGAAGTACGGCGGAAAGATGGTGGACTTCCACGGTTGGGAGCTCCCCATACAGTTCTCCGGGATCCTCAAAGAGCACGATGCCGTCCGCAATTCGGCCGGCATCTTCGACGTCAGCCATATGGGCCAGGTCTTCGTTACCGGGGCCGACGCCTTCAAGCTCCTGCAGCAGACCAACGCCAACGACCTCCGCAAAGCCACACCGGGCAAAGGCGTCTACTCCCACGTGACCAACGAGAAGGCCGGCCTTGTGGACGATATCATCGCCTTCTGCCTGGCCGCCGACCGGTACCTGGTCATCGTCAACGCCACCACCGCGGTCAAGGACTACGAGTGGTTCAAGACCCGGGGCACCAAGATGCACGTTAAAGTGGAGAATAAGAGCGACGAATACTCGATGGTCGCCGTCCAGGGCCCCAACGTCCCGAAGATGTTCGAGCAGTTCGCGCCGGAAGCGCTCAAGCTCCCCCGCTTCGGCATAGTGGAGAAGGAGATATTCGGCGAGCACTGCTTCGTCAGCCGCACCGGCTATACCGGCGAGGACGGCTTCGAGGTGACCGCCCCCCACAAGATCATAGTCCAGGTCTGGGAGAAGATGATGGAACTGGGCAAGCCCTACGGCATCGTTCCCTGCGGCCTGGGCGCGCGCGACACGCTGCGCCTGGAGTCGGGCTACCTGCTCTACGGCCAGGACGTCGACGACGAGCATACCACCTACGAATCCGGCTACGGGTGGGTGGTCTGCCTGGACAAAGGCGACTTCGTCGGCCGCGGCATACTGGCCGAACAGAAGACCAACGGCGTCCAGCGCCGCCTGACCGGGCTGACGCTTTCCGGCGGCGTACCGCGGCCCGGCTGCAAGGTTTTCATGGACGGGAAAGAGATCGGCGCGCTGGCCAGCGCCACCTATTCCCCCACGCTGAAGAAGGGCATAGGCGTCGGCTATATGACGCCGGCCGACCTCAAGCCGGGCGCGGCCCTGGAAGTGGAGATACACGGCCGGCGCGTGCCCGCCGAAGTATCCAAGGTCCCTTTCCACAGGGGAACGGCCTTCAGCAAGACGCTTTACACCGGCGCCTGAGCCGGAGACGGTCTTAACTTTCAATAGCGGTCTCAAGGAGAAGAACATGCCTAAAGCGGAAGAACTCAAGTACACCAAGACCCACGAGTGGCTGCACCTCGCCGGCAACGAGGGAACGGTCGGCCTGTCCGAACACGCGCAGCACGAGATGGGAGACATCGTTTTCGTAGAGTTGCCCAAGCCGGGCCGCAAACTGGAGAAGGACAAGCCCTGCGCCGTAGTGGAGAGCGTCAAGTCCGCCTTCGACATCTACTCGCCGCTCAACGGCGAGGTCGCGGCGGTCAACGAAGCCGTTTCCGGCGACCCGGCCCTGATCAACCAGTCCCCCCTCGAAGGCGGCTGGCTCTTCAAGGTGAAGGCCGACAACCCGGCCGAGGCCGACGGCCTCATGGACTTCGCCGCCTACGGCGACTTCCTCAAGCAGAACGCCCGCTAAGACCCGGGCGGCGGCGCATACCGGCGGCCGGCACCGGAAATCGGGGACAGTATATTTAATTCACCTTGCCCAGGACAGTTCGCGTCGCTTAACGGGCGTGGAATTAAATATACTGTCCCCGATTTCCCCGCAAACACACCGACAGGAGCCGACAAATGTACGTACCCCACACGGAAAAAGACAAGGAGGAGATGCTCAAGACCATAGGGGCGGCCTCCTTCGAAGACCTGGTGAAGCAGGTCCCCTCCAAATTCCTCTGGCCCAAATTCGATCTCCCCCAGGAGAGCCTCGACGAGCAGCAGGCCGCCGCCAGGCTGGCGGACCTCGCCAAAAAGAACTGCCGTCCTCTAAGCTTCCTCGGCGCCGGCGCCTACGAACGCTACACGCCGGCCGCCATCAAGGCCATAACCTCCCGCACCGAGTTCCTTACCGCCTACACCCCCTACCAGCCCGAGGCCAGCCAGGGCACGCTGCAGGCCATCTACGAGTTCCAGAGCACGGTCTGCGCCCTTTACGGCATGGACTGCGCCAACGCCTCTATGTACGACGGGGCCAGCTCTTTCGCCGAGGCCGTGCGCGCTACGGTGCGCGTGACCGGCCGTAAGAAGATAGTCTATTCCGCCGGCGTGCACCCCCAGTACATGGACTCGCTCAAGACCTATTTCGCCCATTCGCCGGAATACACTTACGTAAAAGTACCCATGAAGGACGGCGTAATGGATAAGGCGGCCCTGCCGGCCCTGCTGGAAGGCGCCGCCTGCCTGGCCGTGCAGACCCCCAACTTCCTCGGGCTCATAGAGGATATGGACGGGGTCTCCGACCTGGCAAAGAAGGCCGGCGCGCTGCTCGTGGCCGCGGCCGATCCGGTCAGCCTTGGCGTACTCAAGACCCCGGGTGAGTACGGCGCCGATTTCGCCGTCGGAGAGGGTCAGAGCCTCGGCCTCCCGCTGGCCTACGGCGGACCTTACCTGGGCCTCTTCTCCTGCAAGAAGGAATACGTGCGCCAGATGCCGGGCCGCATCTGCGGCATGACGAAAGACAAGGACGGCAGGCGCGGTTTCGTGCTGACCCTGCAGGCCCGCGAGCAGCATATACGCCGCGACAAGGCCGCCTCCAATATCTGCTCCAACGAGGCGCTCTGCGCCCTGGCCGCCACGGTCTACGCGTCCCTCCTGGGACCGGAAGGGCTCAGTGAACTGGCCGAGGCCAATATGGGCGCCGCTGCCCGCGCCGCGGAGCGCCTCTCGTCGATAAAGGGCTGCTCGATCAAATTCAAGGGGCCGTTCTTCAACGAGTTCGTCCTCTCCGTGCCCGGCAGCGCCGCGGCGATGCGGGAGAAGGCCCTGGGGCAGGCCGTGGACATCGGCCTGCCGCTGGCGCCGCTCTACCCGGAGCTCGGAGAAACCCTCCTGGTCTGCGCCACCGAGATGCGGACCGAAGCGGACATCGCCCGCCTGGAAAAAGCGGTCAAGGAGGCCATATGATCTGCGTCTCCTCCATAGACAACCGCCTCAGCGTGGAAAAATCCGATCCCGGCCGCCGCGGGCTGCATATCAAGAACCCCCTCCGGGAGAAGGCCTGCCTGAAGCCGGAACTGCGCCGCAAGGACAGGCCGAAGCTGCCCGAGATGTCGGAGTTCGACGTGATAAGGCATTACACGCGCCTCTCGCGGCTCAACTTCTCTGTCGACACCCACTTCTACCCGCTGGGCTCGTGCACGATGAAGTACAATCCCCGGTTCAACGAGGAGGCCGCCGCGCTCGAGGGCTTCGCCAACCTCCATCCCCTGGCGCACGACAACTGCGCGCAGGGCACGCTGGAGCTGCTCCACGACCTGGGCTCGCGCCTCAACGAACTGCTGGGCCTGGACGCCCTGACGCTGCAGCCGGCCGCCGGCGCGCACAGCGAGTTCACCGGTCTGCTGGTGGCCAAGGCTTATTTCGAGTCGAGGAGGGAGGAGCGCAACGAGATAATCGTTCCCGACTCCGCCCACGGCACCAACCCGGCCAGCGCGTCCCGGTGTGGGTTCCACCCGGTGACCGTGCGCTCCAACGCCCGGGGGGAACTCACC
>JAVVFK010000018.1:0-19767 GCA_032251015.1 Elusimicrobiales bacterium | reverse complement strand
GCGCCGAACACGTCGATGAAGCGGCGCTGCTCGCGGGGCACCTGGTGCAGGTAGAGGTGGTCGGCGCCGGCCGCCAGCGCCTCGTGCAGCATGCTCCCGCCGGCCGTCAGACGGGCCGCGCCGGCGATGAGTCCGCCGTGCCCGCGCGACCGGGCCAGGGTCTCGAAAGCGTCGCTCAGCGGCAGTCCGCTTCGCACCGCGGCCGAGAGATCGCGGCAGAAGCCCAGCAGACTTTCGTCGGATATCATGCGCTCAAATAATAACAAAAAAAAACGCGGCTACTTGTTCACGGCCCCCAGGTAGACGCCCGTGCGGGCGTCCACGAAATGCTCCGTAGAGCCGCAAGTGACCATCCAGACGAATCCGGAGCCGCCGACCGGACATTCTCCGTGCCGGTAATTTTTCAGGCGCATCGTGTAGCCGCTCAGGCCGGCGCAAGCCGACTTTGGCAGGGCGGCCGCCGCCCTGTCGCTGTCCTTGAAATCCGCCGGTATCCTGTCCAGTCCGGCGCCGGAGCTGCCGCCGTCGTAATCGATGCCGTGGTGCATGGTCTTGCTGTTGCAGCCGGTCAGTCTCGGAAAGGCCTTGATGCCGGGGGCGTAGAAGACGAACCACCAGCCGTCGGTCTCGTCTATGCATTTGGCGCTGCCGGTCCGGTCGGTTATCGCCTCCACCATGCGCAGTTGGGCGCCCGGGTATTTCTTGCCGACCGCGCTCACGGCGACCTTGTAGTACTTCGCCGCGGCGTCGCGGGCCCTGACGAACCCCGCCTTGGCCCCGGAGACCCCTTTCGGGACGGAGGCTATAGGGCCGTCCCCCCATTTCTTCTCCCCGTCGGCCGACACGAAGACGCTCTTTTTTCCCTTCGAAACCTTCCAGTAGAAGCCGTCCGGCCTGTCGCCGGCGCCTTTGTAATAGGCGGCGCGCATCAGGCTGTTCCTTTTCCTGGAGGAGGCGCCGGCACCGTAGACCTTTTCCGCGGCGGCCGTGCTGTCGGCGAAAGACCGCGGCAGCGCGATCACGGGCTCCCTGGAGACGTCGTACGCCCGGTGGCCCGCGTAATTCAGCACGGACCCGCCGCAGGCGTTGACCACCGCCCACCCCGAATCGCGCGAGTAAAATTTGTATTTCCAGGTATTGGAGAAGGAGCGCTTCCCGCACGGTATATCGCCGGACTCGTCCGCGAAAGCCTCTATCTCCACCAGCCGGAAAGAGCCGTCGCGCAGTTCCGCCGCGCCCATGGCCGCCCCTATGCCTTCCCGCGCGGAAGCGGCCCAGGCCGCCGGAGCGGCCAGCATCAATGAAACGAAAAGAATATTTCTCATATCACCCCCGGAGCCGCGAGCCTAACCCTTTTTTTCGATCGCGGCCCTTATGGCCTTGAGTTCCGCCAGCATGCGTTCCTGCGTGTCGCCGGCCGGGGCGCGCTCCGGTTCGGCGGGACCCGGCGCGGCGGCGGCGCGGAACTTCACCCGCGTCATTATGGCCTCGCGCACGCCCTCGAGGTTGCGAACGCCCAGGAAAGCCAGTTCGGCCATGCCGCCCTGCGCGCCGCCTGCCCCCGCGGTCTGCACGTGAACGCTGCCGACGCCGTACATGCGCTGCACCGGCCCCTGCATGATATCCACGTTGGTGATCTTGGAATAGGGCACCGTAACGCGCCTCTTCCAGAAAACGCCGGAATTGCAGCGGACGGCGTCCTCGTCTATCGAATATTCCAGCGACCTGTAAAAGGCGGGGATCCAGATCGCCAGCAGAAATGCGATCAGGAGGAACAGCCCCATGACCAGGGAGATTATCACCGTGCCCGGAGTGTCCAGCGGCGCCAGCGTGAGCACCGCCCCCAGAACGACTATCGGGATCGATAACGGCGTCATATAAATATAAAACAGGTTTTTAAGTTCTCTCTCTGGTTTTATGTCAATTATCTCCATGTTCTTTAACCCTCCCTCCGCCTTTCACCATATACCGCCCAAAGATCGGCGCCTGACCGGTCCTCAGCAAAACTTGCCCCTTATCTCCGGAGGCAACTCGCGCATTTTCAGGTCCGGGCCGACGCAGACCATGTCGGTGACGGCTTTCGCCAGCGGGCGGCCCTCCTGGTTCTTCAGATCGTACTCGAAGCGGGCGCGGAACGGGGTGACCTCGGTCACGCGGGTGCCGACCTCCACCGTGTCGCCGTAGCGGGCCGGATACTTGTAATCTATCTCCTGGCGCTTTACCACGAAGCCGAAGCCGGCGTCGAGCAGCGCCTTCACCGATAGGCCGCGCTCCTCCATGTACTCGGTCCGGGCCTCCTCCAGGAACTTGAGGTAGTTGCCGTAATAGACCACGCCTGCGCAGTCCGTGTCGTGGTAGTAGACCCTTATCTTCATGTTTATTCCCCTATTATCTTGACCATTATACGCTTCTTCCGGCGGCCGTCGAACTCCCCGTAGAAGATCTGCTCCCATGGCCCGAAATCCAGGCGCCCTTTCGTTACTGCCGCCACCACCTCGCGCCCCATTACAGTGCGCTTGAGATGAGCGTCCCCGTTGTCCTCCCCGGTGCGGTTATGGTTATAACCGTCGCGGGAATAGGGGGCCAGGCGCTCCAGCCACTCCAGGAAGTCCCGGTGCAGGCCGGTCTCGTTGTCGTTCACGAAGACGCTGGAGGTTATGTGCATGGCGTTGACCAGGCACAGGCCCTCTTTTATGCCGCTTTTGGCCAGCTCGTCCTCCACTTCGCCGGTTATGTTGACGATCGCATAGCGGTCCTTGGTATTCATCCACAGGTGGGCGGTATGTGATTTCATACTTTCATTTTACAAAGAGGCGGGAGTTTTTGCTATAATAGTTTCACTATGGCATTCAAATGTGAACTTTGCGGTAAAGGCCCCAAGGCGGGCAACTCCTACAGCCACTCCCACGTGGCCACCAAGAGAGTCTTCAAGCCCAACCTTCAGAAGCAGAAGATCGTGATCAAAGGCGCCGTCAAATCGGTCTACGTCTGCACGACCTGCATCAAGAGCGGGCTCGCCGTAAGACCGGCGCGCTGAAAAGACCCTCCCCGGGCGCCCCGGCGCTCCAGCCGGCCGCGAGGCCGGCTTTTTTTATCGTTTTTCCCTTAACAAGTATTTAATAATTCCTCAATACGCCGCCTGTATAATTATCCTTGAATCGGGCGGCGCAGTCTGCTATTTTATCCGTTGGGGCCCCCGTGGCCCCTAGCGTTCGTTCAAAGTCAGCGGAGGAAGTTAAAAATGGAACAAGAGCCTAAGCTCGACCCGGCGGCGATAAACGACATCGAGACCGCCAAACTGGCACTGCGGTGGGCCGTGGAGAAGATCCACACCCTGCAGGACGACAATTCCCGCCTTAAGGAGGACGCGAAGAACAAGACCGCGTCCGTCCGCTCCCTGACCTCGCAGATCGAGCAGAAAGAAGAGGTGCTCAAGAAGTGGCAGGGCACCATCCGCACCTGGGAGGAGAACTGGAAGACCCAGACGGCGATGGAAGCCGACCTCAGGGGCAAGATCCGCGAACAGATACTCAACGAGGAGACCGCCAACTGGCGCCAGGCCAGGGCCCAGCTGGAGAAGGAGATCCAGGCCCTCAAGCAGGAACTCTCCGACAAAGAGGCCGAAATAGGCCGCGTAAAGCTTTCCGCGATAGAGGAATCCCGGAAGACCCAGGAACTGAAGCAGGAGGAACTCGAGGCCGTCCTCCGGCGCCACGAGGATAATTTCGCCGAACGCGAGAACGCGCTGAGGCTCAAGTACGAGGCGCTGGAAAAAGAACTGGTCGAGAAGTCACGGATCGAAACGGAGCGGGCGGACCTGGAGGCGCGCGGCCGCCTGGAACTGCGCGAGCGGGAAATCTCCTCGCTGCACAAGGCCAAAGAGGAGCAGCTCGAGAAGTTCCGCCGGGAGCTGGAGGACGAGCACCTGGCTAAGATGGCCGAATTATCCGAAAAGGAGGCGGTCGCGGGGCGCGAGGCGCGCCTCAGGCTGGAGGAAGAACGGACCCGCGTCCTGGAGGAGCTGGAGAAGGAGCATGACGCCCGCCTCAGGAAGATAGAGGAACTTTTCGCCGGCCGCCACGAGGAAGCGCTCAAGCGGCTGGAAGAACGGGAAACGGACATCAAGCAGGAGAAGGAAGCCGAGATGGAGGCGATGAAGGCCGCCCATCAGCACGAACTCTCCGAGATACGCGACCGCCTGCAGGGGTACATCCGCCAGCGCGAGCAGGAATACGTGGGAATGCGGCTGGAGATGGAGCGGCAGGTGGTGGAACTGGTCAAGAAGCACGACGAGGAAACCAACGCCGCCTATGAAAAGGCCGTCGAGGAGAGCCGGGAGAAATGGCGCGAGACCGCCCTGGCCCAGCGCAAGGAGATGGAGACCGCGGTGGAGGAGAACAACCGCCGCTGGGAGGCCGACTGGCGCAAGCGCGAGAAGGCCGCCGAGGAGGCCGCCGAATCCCGCCTGCGGGCGGAAGCGGAGCGCCTCCGCCAGGAGAATAAGCTCAAGGAAGAGTCTCTGCGCGGCGCGCTGCTGCGCGAGCAGAACGAATGGATCCAGCAGCAGTCGCAGGCGCAGGAAGACTCGCGCCGCGAACTGGAGATGCATTACGAGGAGCGCCTGCAGTCCGCCCGGCGCTCGCTGGAGGATTCCTACCGGGCCAAGGAAAAGGCCCTGGAGGAGCGCTCCGCCGCGGAATCCCGGCGCGCTTCGGCCGCCTGGCAGGCCAGGGAAGAGGAGTGGCTGCTGGAGAAAGAGCGGGTGACGCTCTCGGAACGGGAACGCCTGAAGGACGAGTTCCGCAAGTACCGCGAGGTGCTCAAGGAAAAGTACGACCATTTCGAGGACGAACTGCGCCTGAAATACGCGCAGCAGGAACTGGAGGCCGCGGCGGGACTCAAGGAGCAGCTCGCGGCCAGGGCCGCGGAACTCGAGGAGGCATCCAGGCAGGAACGCGAAAAGATCAAGGCGGAACTCGACGCCCAGCGCCAGGCCCTCCAGGCCAGGGAAGCGCGCCTCGAGGAGACGCTAAAGGACGTGCGCCGCAGCCACCAGCAGGAGCTGCTGGCCGCGGAGAAAGCGGCGGCGGAGAAACTGCGCGGCTGGAAGGAAGAACAGGAGCAGCTTTTCTCCGAGAAGCTGGCCCAGCGCGAGGAAATGCTCAAAGGAGAGTATTCCGACAGGGCCGCGCGGCTGGAGGAAGAGAAAGCCTCCTTCCTCAGGGAACTCCACGGCAGGGGAAAAGACCTGGAGACCCGGCTGGAGCAGGCCAAGGCGGAATACTCCCGCCGGCTGGCGGAGGAGAAGCGCCGCCTGGAGGACGCACTGAAACCCAGGGAACTGGCGGTCAAGAACCGCGAGGCGGAGATAGACGCGGCCAAGGCGAGACTGGAACAGGAGCTTGGCGAGGCCAAGATAAAACTGCTGCAGGACGCCCAGGTCAAGGACCACGAGAATTTCGAGAAACTGGCCCGCGCGCGCGAGGAGATGTACAGGGCCCTGGACTCCCACCGGGCCGCGCTCGAGCAGGAGCACGACAAGCGGCTGGAGGAGCTGCGCGGCAAGGAAGCCGCCATGCAGAAACATTTCGAGGAGAAGGCCGCCGAACTGGCCGCCTCCATGCGCCGCCAGCGCGACGAGGAGCGGGAGAAAGCCGCCCTCGAGACCGAGGCGAGGAAGGCGGAACTGGAGACGTTCCTGCAGGAAAAAGTAAAGCGGCTGGAAGCCGAATCCGCCGACAGGGCGGCCCGGCTGGAGGCTTCGCTCGACGCCAGGGCCAGGGAGCACCTCTCCGCCCAGGAGGCGTCTCTCAACCGCCGCCGGGAGGAGCTGGAGGCCGGGGCGCGCCAGAAAGAAATGGAACTCGAGCGCCGCTACCTGGAGCTCGGCCAGAAGATCTCGGCGGACAGCGAGAAGGACCGCACGGCCTGGGAAGCCCAGAAAACGGAACTGATCAGCCGCGAACGCCAGGCGCTGCGGGCGGAATTCGAGAAGAAAGAGGCGCTGTTCAGCCAAAAACTCGACGAGGAACTCTCGCGCTCCAAGCAGACCCGGCTCAAGCTGGAGGAAGAGTTCTCCAAGCGCAAGGACGAACTGGAACGGCACTATCACTCGGAGATGGAAAAGGCCCGGGCCGGCATGGACAAACTGCGCAAGGACCTCGAGGACGCGCTGCGGGCCAGGCTCAAAGAGGCCGAGGAAGAGAAGAACCGTCTCACGCTGCTGGCCTGCCAGAAAGAGGAGGAGTACCTCGACCGTTACCAGAAGAAGGAAGAGGAACTCATGTCCTTCTGGGGCAAAAAGCAGAAGGAGCTGGAAGAGCGGTACGAAAAACTGAAGAAGGAGAAAGGCGGGGCGGCCTGACGGCCCCGGTACCCGTATGTCCGGAAGCGGCGATTACGAGGAGATACTGAGGGAGACCGAGCTGGACTCGGCCAAGATGATACTCAGGCTCACCTCCGAACTCAGGGAAAAGGAGGCGGAGCTCTCCACCCTGCGTTCCCGCTCTTTCGAGGAGATACAGCGAAGCCACAAGGCCAAGGACGCCGAGTACGAGGCCCTGATGCGGGGCCACGAGGACCGCATCAAGAAGCGCGAACAGGAAGTGGCCCAGCTCCTGGTCGAGAAGGAGTCCTCGCTCTGGCAGAAATACCAGAAGATGCTGGACGAGGCGATATCCCTCCACCGCGCCGAACTGGAAGAGGAGCGCGACCGCCTCCGGGCCGAGATAAGCCGCAAGGAGGAGGAAATCTCCGAGCAGAAGCGCAAGCTGCGTTCCGATATGGAGCAGATCTTCCGCCAGTGGCAGGGAGAGCGGGAATCCGAATTCAAGGCCGAGAGGGAAACGTTCATAGAGCAGATGAAGCTCGGCAGGGAACTGGCCAAAAAGGAAGCCGCCGAGCAGACCAAAAAGCTGGAAGCAATCTGGGAGCAGCGCCTGCTGCAGACCCGCGAGGAACAGGAGACCCGCCACAGCCTGGAGAAAGAGGCGGCGGCCCGGGACCTGGGCGAAAAACACCTGGCGGAGATAAAGCGGCTCTCCGAAAAACTCTCGGCGGAATTCGCCGAAAGGGAAAGACAGCTCTACGCCACCTATTCCGGCTGGCTCGAGGACAACGGCAAATTGGCGGATAAGACCCTGGCGGAGCGGCTCGCCCAGGTCGAAGCGGATTTCTCTTCACGGCTGGCCAGGACCGAGCACCTCCTGGCCGAAGCGGGCCGGGAACTGGCGCGCAGGCAGCAGGACTGGGCCGAGGAAAAGGAGCACCTCCGCCGCAGGCAGGAAGAACGGGAACTGGAGGCGCTGACCCGCCAGAAAGAGATGGAGGAGGAGGTCAGGGCCGCGGAGAAGGCCCTGGCCGAAAAAGCGGCCCGGCTGGAGGAGGATTCCCGCCGCGCCATGGCCGCCGCCAGGGCCGAACTGGAAGCCAGGGAAAAGCGGCTCGCGCGGGAACTCGAGGCCCGCAAGAACGAATTCAGGTCCGAAATGGAGAAGGCAGAAGGCGAGGCCGCGGAGAAGAAAAAAGAACTGGCCGCGGAGCAGGCCCGCCTGCAGTCCCACAGGGAGCGGATGTCCGAACAGTTGCGCGGCCGGGAAGCGGAACTGGCGGCCTCTTTCGAGGAGCAGCTGGCGCTGCACAAAAGCTCCCTCGAAGAGGGCTTCGCGATAAAGGAAAAGGCCCTGGCCGCCAAATACGCGGAGGTGGAAAAACGCAGCGAGACGGTCAGGAAAATGCTCGAACTCCGCGCCGGAGAGAACGAGAAACTAAAGAGCGACAACCTTTTCCTCTCGGCCCAGATAGCCGAAAGAGAGAAAGCTTTCGAATCCTTCTCCGCCTCGGAGAGGGCCAGGCTGGAAGAACTCAAAAAGAAACTGGAGGACTCCTACCGCGCGCGCGCCGCGGAACTGGAAGCCGCTTTCGCCGCCCGGGACAAGGCGGCCGAAGCCGAATTCGAGCGCCGGCTGGCGGCCGAGCAGGCCCGCTTCGAAGCCAGGGACCTCAACCGGGAACAGGCTTTCAGGGCCAGGCAGGAGGAAATGCTGGCCAGGGAGGCCGGCGTCGAGCAGCGCTTCCTGGAAGAGATAAAGGACCGGGAAGCGCGGATCGAGGCGGGCTTTAAAGGCGTGGTGCGGGACCTCAACCGCAAACTACGGGAAAGCGCCGAGGCGGCCGAACGGACGCTGGCCGCGGAACGCGCCGCCGCGAGGGCGGAACTGGAGGCCCTGCGTACCCGTTACGACGGCCTGCTGGAGGAACGCGCCGCCTCCCAGGCATCCGCGATCCAGTCGGCCCGCGAAGAGGCGGCGAAGCGGGCTGCCGAGCAGGCGGAGATAGAGAAGCAGACCCTCAGAGAAGCGCTGGAGGCCAGGGTCGAGGAGGCCGCGTCCCGGGCGCGGGCAGTGGGAGAGCAGGCCCGGCTGGCGGCGAAAGGCCGCGAACAGGCCCTGGAAACCTCGAACCTGGCCAAGCAGGAACTGGAAACGGCCAACATCAGGCTCGAAGAGCTCGAGCATGAAAAGCAGCTCCTGATACAGGAGAACATAAACAAGTCCCGCGATCTCCGGCAGGTCATGGAGAAGGATTACCTGGAAAAACTGGAAAAAGTGGAAGATAATTATCTCCGGCAGATGGCCGAAGTGGTGAAGAACTCCGGGCTGACGGAAAGGTCCCAACAGGAGGACTTCTTCGGCAAGCTGGAATTCCTGAGAAAGGAACTGTCCGCCCGCTACCAGGCGCAGACCGCCGAGCTGGAGAAAGCCTACCTGGACCGCGAACGCAAACTCGCCGCCTCCATGGAGGAGTCCTTCTCCCTGAAAGAGAAGTCCCTGCAGGCCCGCTATGAGCAGCTCGAGCGCAGCTACCAGGCCATAATGTCCGGCAAGCTTATGGAGATCGAAAAGGACCGGGCGGCGGCCGAGGACGTGGCCAGGCTGCAGTCCGAGCTGGAGCGGAAGAACCGCGAGCTGGAAGAGAAGGTCCGCGCGCAGGACTACAAGCTCCGCGGGCTGGCCGAAAGGCTCGAGACGGCCTTCGCCGAACGCCGGAAGGAGATGGAGGCCGATATCAAGCGGAAATTCTCCCAGCTCGAGACCGACCGGGCCAAGCTCAAGGGCCTCCTGGAGCAAGAGCAGCAGATAGTGGCGAACCTGCAGAAGCGCGAAGTGGCCCTGCAGGAAGCCTACGCGCGCAAGGAAGCCGACCTCGCCAGGGAGTTCAGGGAGACCCGCGAACGCCTGGAGAAGGAATACCAGGAGAAGCTGGGCAAGGCGGAACGGGACGGGAACTGAACTCGCTCCCCGGCCTGAAGTCCGGGGGTTCCCGCCTCTGGCACCGCCGAAAAGGGCGGTGCCGAAAAGAGCCTACGCTACGCTCCGGTAAGGATGCCATTCATCCCCGGGCTTGAAAGCCCGGGGGTTTCTGGCATATTTGCTAAATTTCCCGTCGGGGAAAAACGATCCGTCCCGGTTTTATTTTTCTTGACTGCCTATATCAAATTTTAAATAATAGTTCCCATGTCCACACTCGTTCCCAAAGAAGTTTTCCTCACCAAAGGCCTCGGGCGCCACACGGAGAAGCTCTCCAGCTTCGAAGAGGCGCTCCGGGACGCGAAGATAGCCAAGTACAATCTCGTCCACGTCTCCAGCATCTTCCCCCCGCACTGCAAGGTCATCCCCAGGCACAAGGGCATAGAGAAGCTCAAGCCCGGCCAGATACTTCACTGCGTGCTCAGCCGCAACACGGTCAGCGAGAACCACCGCCTCATAGCGTCCTCGGTCGGCCTGGCGCTGCCCAAGGACAGAGGGCACTACGGCTATATCTCCGAGCATCACTCCTTCGGGGACACCGACGAGCAGACCGGGGAATACGCCGAAGATCTCGCGGCGCTCATGCTCTCCACGATCCAGGGTATCGAGTTCGGCTGCGAAACGACCTGGGACCAGAAGGCGGAGATCTGGAAGCTCAGCGGCAAGATAGTCAAGACGACCAATATCACCCAGTCGGCCATAGGCTCAGAAGCGGTCTGGACCACCACGGTCGCCGCGGCCGTCTTCCTGTTCTGACCGGGGCCGCTCCCGGATTCCGGGCCTCCCGGGGACACCATGCAGCATGGTGTCCCCTTTTTATACACTCAGAAAATGGAGCTGAAAGATGAAAATAAAACCGAATAAAGCACAGTTCGTTACCTCCGACTCCGCGCCGCTCGAAAAAGCCCGCTTCGCGGTGATCCCGGTGCCCTGGGAAAAAACGACCTCGTACGGCCACGGCACGGCGAAAGGCCCGGCGGCCGTCATAGACGCCTCCTGGCAGCTGGAGTTCTGGGACGAGGAGACCGGCCGCGAGACCTGGAAGGACGGCGTTTTCACCGCGGCGCCGGTGAATTGCTCGCTCAGCGAAAAAAAATTCTTCCCCTACCTGGAGGATTATGTCGGCGGCCTTCTCGGCGCTACGAAAGCCGTGCCCTTCTTCATCGGCGGGGAACACAGCGTCACGCAGGGCCTGCTCCCGCCTTTCCAGAAAAAATACAAGAACCTCTCCATACTTCATTTCGACGCGCACGCGGACCTCCGGCCGGAATACGAAGGGACCCCGCACAGTCACGCCTCCGCGGTTTACCCGGCCTCCCGGACCACGCCGACCGTCCAGGTCGGCATACGCAGTGTCTCGCACGACGAGAAGGAGTACGTTAACGCGGGAAAGGTGAGGACTTTCCCGGCGCACGCCCACCGCGACAACCAGGCGCTCATACGGAAAGTGCTGGCCGCCCTGACCGGGACCGTCTATATCACCATAGACGTCGACGGCTTCGATCCCCACGTAATGCCCGCTACGGGAACGCCGCAGCCTGGCGGTTTCGGCTGGTACGAAGCGCTGGACCTCTTCCGCGCCGTATGCGCCAAAAAGAAGATCGTGGGCGTGGACATAGTGGAGGTGGCGCCGCGCAAGGCCGACGCTCTCACCGAATTCAACGCCGCCAAACTGGCGTACCGCCTCATGGGATACATCTCCGCCGGGAACCGAGCCGGATGACCGGGGGGCGCGCTCTGGCGCTGGCCTGCGCCGCGGCCCTGCTGTCCGCCTGCGCGGCGCCCTCGTTCATAAAGGGCGTCGGCGGCATCGAACATTACCACGGCCGCACCCGCTTCTTCTCCCCCGACGGCCGCCTGCCTTACGGGGGCAGCGAATCCGCGCTCAAGAGGGAGATAATCGAAGGCGGCGGGATGATAATAGAGACTTACACTCAGCCCGGCGTCTCCCCCGGCATGCCCCCCGAAGAACGCGTCACGACCCTCACAAGGATAGGACGCTCCCTCTCCTACAGCGTATCCGAATACGGCGGCGCGCTCGGCGGCACGGTCGTTTTTTCCGGCCGGGGCCTGGATAAATGGACGTACGACCTGGTTCCCGAAGGCGGCGGGTATCTCACCGGGGCCGGCGAAATAAAGAACGGCGCGCTGGTCACAAAAAAGAGACTCGATCAGCCGGCGAGGCCGATGCTGGTCAGGGACGAACTGGAGCGGGTTTCACGCGAGGAATACTATCGCCGGGTGGAGGAAATGAAGCCTCTCCCGGGAACGGAATAGCCCGGCGGGTCACCGCAGTCCGGTCACGGTATAGAGGGCTCCGGCCGACAATGACGACCAGCCCCCGGGAGCGCGCCTGGAGAGCCAGGCCCCAAGGTCCAGCGCGCGGGTATCCGATACCGCCTCTTCGAGAGCGGCCGCGCTGAGACGCCCGCCGGTCAGCAGGCCCAGGGAAAGAAAACGCCCCGCCAGTCCGGCGAAACCGGCGAAAGATCCCGGCCTGAAAAGTTCCCCGGACCTCATCCAGAAACCCGCTCCCGCCGCGTCCGCGCCCAGCCATTTCAGAAAAACTTTCTCCGCCATGTCCTTTACGGCGCCGGGGGTTGGCGCGTTTCCCGCCGGCGCGGCGGCCTTTTCCTTTAATTCCAGCGTCGCCGGAGCTATCAGAAGATCGTCCGCCAGCCGGGGAAGCCTGTTGAAGGTCAGCTCCGAGGCGGCATTATCGTCCGCCTCCGCCCGCAGCCCGGCCCAGCTGATTTCCTCGAAAAGATAGCCGAGCAGGTCCTCGAAGACCGGGGACCGCGCGGCGCCCGCGGCGCGCGAATCCATATCGCAGTGTACGGCCCTGCCGATTTCGCGGGCTATCACGGGGAGGTCGGATGGATAGACCCCCCTGAAACTTTCGGGAAGACGGACCACGGCCGGCGACGAGGCGTCGGGCGGCAGGCACTGCGGGCGCTCCCCCTCCAGGACCAGGCGGTTGCCGGGAAAGAATTCCATGATAAGGCCGCGGCCGCCGTCCACGGCGGCGTCCAGTATCAGGCCGAGCCGCCGGAGTCCTTCGGCCAGCGGCATCTGCGCGTCGGCGGGGGCGGGCAGCCGGGCCCAGAGGTCGCAGCAGCTGAAACCCGGGGCTCCCACCCGCCCCGCCTTGAGCTCAAGCGCCTCCATCAGCCGCGCGCGCAGGGAGTAAGCGGCCTCGAGTAAAGGGCCGCTGTCCTCTCCGAAAACTTCGGCGGCCCCTCCCGCTTTTTCCGCGGCCAAAGCGCGCCCGAGCAGCCCCGCCAGTTCGTCCTCCAGCCCCGCCCAGCCGCCGCGCAGCATATCCCACGCGCGCACGCGCTCGAAAGGATCGGGAGACCGGAGCAGTTCCTCCGTCTCCGCGCGCGAATACTCCCGCCCGCCGGACAGGTATTTCACCCCGTCCCGTATCCGTTCATATTCCTCGAATATCCCGTTTTCAGCCATTGAAAAGACTTCCTATAAAGAGACAAAAGGAGCAACGATTCCGGGGGATGGCGGCGTGCCAGCTAAGCAGGACCGCCTCGGAGCTCCGAGCATCGTAAGCGCGAGGAGCGAGAGCCGAGGACCGACGCGCTATGCGCGCGAGTCCGTGTCCTGCGTGCTGGCACGCCGGCATCCCCCGCATAGTTCTCGCTCTAGAACAGCCCTGTGACGTTGCCGTCGGCGTCTATGTCTATGTTCTCCGACGCCGGGTGCTCCGGCAGGCCGGGCATGCGCATTATATCGCCCGTGATCGGGATAAGGAACCCCGCCCCGGACGCCACCTCTATCTCCCGCACCGTCACCACGAAATCCTTGGGCCGCCCTATCAGTTCCGGGTTATCGGAGAGCGACTTCTGCGTCTTGGCTATGCAGACCGGCAGTCCCTCCAACCCCAGCCCGGCTATCTTCTCCAGGTCCTTCTTAGCGCGGGCGGTGTAATCTATGTGCTTCGCCCCGTACATCTTGCCGGCGATGGCCTCTATCTTCTTCGGAACGGGCCAGGCCCAGTCGTAGATAGGCTCGAAACCCGGACAGCAATCGGCGGCCTTGAGCACCATCCCCGCCAGTTCCTCGGCGCCGCGGCCGCCCCGCCCCCATACGTCGGCCACCGCGACCGGCACGCCCAGGGCCGCGCAGCGGTCCCTGACCACCGCGATCTCCTCTTCCGTGTCGTCGGCGAATTTGTTTATGGCCACGACCGGGGAGAGTTTGAACTGCTTCATGTTCTCCACGTGCTTTTCCAGGTTCTCCAGCCCTTTCTCCACGCGCGCCGGGTCCGGCCTCTTTATCTCTTTAAGGTCGGCGCCGCCGTGATACTTGAGCGCGCGCACCGTGGCCACCAGCACGGCGGCGGCCGGCGCGATGCCGGCGTAGCGGCACTTTATGTCCAGGAATTTCTCGGCGCCCAGTTCGAAGGCGAAGCCCGCCTCGGTAACGACATAGTCCGACAGGCTCATGCCCATGCGGGTCGCTATTATGGAATTGCAGCCGTGCGCGATATTGGCGAAAGGCCCGCCGTGTATGATGGCCGGGGTCCCCTCGCTGGTCTGCACCAGGTTGGGCATGATGGCGTCCTTGAGCAGCGCGGCCATGGCGCCGCTGGCCTTGAGGTCGCGGGCGTATACCGGCTTGCGGCCGTAGGTGTAGCCGACGAAAATATTGCCGAGCTTCTCCTTGAGATGGACCAGGTCCTCGGATAAGCAGAGTATGGCCATCACCTCGGACGCGGCCACGATGTCGAAGCCGGTCTCGCGCGGCACCCCGCTCATGGTGCCGCCCAGGCCCACTATGATCTTCCGCAGCGACCTGTCGTTCATATCCATCACGCGCTTCCAGGTCACCGTGCGCGGATCGATGCCGAGGTTGCTCTTCTTGCTCTGTATATTGTTGTCTATCACGGCGGCAAGCAGGTTGTGGGCCTTTTCGATAGCCGCGAAATCGCCGGTGAAATGCAGGTTGATGTCCTCCATTGGAAGGACCTGCGACCAGCCGCCGCCGGTGGCGCCGCCTTTAACTCCGAAGACGGGGCCCAGCGAAGGCTCGCGCAGCACGACCGTGGTCTTCTTGCCTATCCGGTTGAGGCCCAGCGACAGCCCGATGGACACGGTGGTCTTGCCCTCGCCGGCCGGCGTCGGGGAGATCGCCGAAACAAGTATCAGTTTGCTTTGTTTCGCTTTTTCGCGGTCCATGAGGCGCAGCGGCAGCTTGGCCTTGTACTTGCCGTGGTAGTGGAGGTCGTCTTCGGACACTCCGAGCGAGGAGGCTATCTCCCGTACGTGCCTGAGTTTTATTTTTCTGGCTATCTCTATATCGGTAGGCATTCCCCCCCCTGGAAGCGGCCGCGCTCCGGCCCGCGCTCAGAAAGTGTCGAGGCGGTCGAATTCGGAGACGGTCTTCTTGGCGAACAGTTCGGGCATGTCGCGGTGATAGCCGAAGGGGCCCTTGGGCCAGCCCATACCCAGCTTCATGACCGTCTCAATGTCGTATTCGGAGGCCATGATCTCGGAAGCAAGGAGCCTGGCCTCGTCTATCACCGGGGCCATAAGTTCCCTGAATATCTCCGCCTTCTCCACTTTCCGGAGACCGAGGTATTTCAGTATGTTCCCGAGTATGGGATTCTCTCCCGCTACCGCGCCGTCCTCGTAAATATAAAAACCGATGGTGGATTTGCGGCCGAGCTGACCGTACTGGACCAGGCGCGTCTCTATCGGCGAAGGCGCCAGGCGTTCGGGCCGGCCCAGCGCTTCGTGTACGGCCTGGGAGACCCTGAGATCGGCGTCCAGCCCCCTCCTGTCCAGCGCCTCGAACGGCCCGCGCGGGGCGCCCGACATCTCGCGGAAGGCGGCGTCTATCTCGTGAGGATAGCCCTTGCCGGTCTCCAGGACCCGCAGGGCGGAGAGCGCGAAAGACCGGAACAGGCGCTCCAGTATCTGGCCCGGGCTGTCCTTGACCATAACGGGGGTGCGGCCGATGCGGCGCATGAGGGCGGCGCAGGACTCCACGGAGTCGTCGGAGGTCTTTTCGCCGCGCACTATCTCCACCAGGAGATTCTCGCGCACGGGAGAGCCGAAGCGGACCCCTACGGCGCTCTCCTCCGGCAGTTCGGTGTTCCGCAGTATATCCTTGAGCGTGGAGACCGAGGTGTTGACGGCGATAAGGGGAGGCTTGCCCAGCTTCTTCAGCATCCGGGCGAAACTTGCGCGGCGGTCCTCCATCTCCCGGTCCGGCGCTTCGATGACGATATCGGCGCCGTCGAAAGTCGCGTAATCCTGGACCGGTTCGATATTGGCCAGCAGGTCCTGTTTCCCGTCGCGGGCCAGCGACCAGCTTATCTTCGCCATGGCCTGAGCCAGGGCGTCCTTGAAATCGTCGTAAAGGCGCACCTGCAGGCCGTTGCGGACCATCAGCTCCGCCGCTCCCGCGCCGGTCGCGTCGGCCCCTATTATCCCCGCGGCGTTTATCTCCATACGCTGGTTCCGCGGGGGCTCAGGCCGCGCGGACCGCCTCCATGCGGACTATTCCTTCCTTGTTGAGCACCACGCGTATGCGTTCGCGGTTGACGCGCATCGCCCCGTCCCTGCCCCGGTAGGAATAGCGCAGCACCAGGTTGAGCCGGTAGACGCGGGGACAGGAGGAGGAGACGATCATACCGTCCGGCGCGACGCGCCGGTACTCGGCCCGCGGGTCGTCGGCCTGCTTTATGAAATCGGTTATATTGAACCGGATGATGTCGTTGAGGTCCTTTCGGCGGTCGTGAAGCCTGCTTATCAGCCGCGGCTTCAGGATCATCTCCTTCTTGTATTTGAAAACCCTCTCCGGCTTGCCGTCCTCGTCGATGGAGGTGATATTGTCGGTGTTGCGCAGGCCCAGTATGTCGGCGGGGACGTCGCCCGGCTTGAGAAAGGTGAACGCCTCGCGCATCTCGCCTATCCTGACGTTGTCGCGCGGCGTCAGGATCTCGCTCTTGCGGTCGTAGAGCCACTTGGCCATGCTGCGCGAAAAGAAGACCTTAAGCCAGTCCTTTATGCGGTCCTTGAAGATGTAGCTCCCGACCGCTATCAGAACGAAAGCCGCGCTGTTGATGGCGTACCGGCTCTGCGCGTAGAGCGTGGCGACCACGGCGAACAGCATGGCGACGCCGGCGGCTATGCCCGGCGCCAGCTGCGACATGGTGGTCCACTCCGCCACCTCGGCCCTGAGGTAAAGCGCGCTGGAGATGAATTTCTTTAGCACGCCGCGGCGGTAGATCAGGGTTTCCCCGCCGTCCTTCTTATTGTAGACCGAAGGATAGCCCATCGCCCGGCGATAGCCCTCCTGCTCGGAAGCCAGGGCGGACAGCTTTTTCTCCGCGGCCGCCAGCCGCGGGTCGCCCGCGGGAGCGCCCACGCCGGCGCCGCGCAGCGCCGAGACCAGGGCCGCCAGGTACTCCTCCAGCATCAGGCTGCGGTACTCGTCGAAATAGGAGACGGTCTCGCGGATCCTGAGCGGGACCGAGGAGTCGGTGACGTCGCGCTTGAGAGAGGAAAGCGCGGAGGACAGGGACTGCAGGTCCAGAACGAAGTTATCCAGTCCTTCCGCGAGAAAAACGCCGGGCCGCGGGTTCTCCCCCCTGCCCAGCACCGAGATGAAAAGCCTGGCCCCGTCGCGCAGTTCGCCGCGTATTATGCAGCCCAGCAGCTTGAACTCGTCGTATATATGCGAGACCAGCCGCAGATCGCGCTCGCCCGCCCGCAGGCGGGAGAGGGACGCCCTGATGCGGAAAAGGGGCGAGAGCTTGTTGGAATTGTCGGAGATCTTGGCCAGCGACATGCGCGGGATCTGGAAACGCACGTAGCGCTGCAGGTCGCCGTAGAACTGGTCCTTGGAATAGGTCTGGGGAGAGATATTGAGGGCCTTGGGAACGAAGAAGTAGGCCTCCATATCGAACTCGGCCCTGGCCGTATCGGCCAGGTCCATATCAAGTTTTATCTCGAAACGGTGCCGGTCGTGGAACTTAACGCTGGCGTCGAATATGTCCTCGGAATCCTCGATCATTTTCAAACCTTAATATATTTTACTTATTATTATTAGATTTATCCCTCAGGGTGGAAGCGCTTGTGCGCTTTCTTGAGCCCCGACCGCTCTATGTGGGTGTAGATCTGCGTGGTGTTGAGGCTTGCGTGGCCCAGCATCTCCTGTATCGAGCGCAGGTCGGCCCCCGACTGCAGCAGGTGCGAGGCGAAGGTGTGGCGCAGCAGGTGCGGGTGCAGCGGCGCCTCCACGCCGGCCCTGCGGCCCAGGGCCAGCAGGTCCTTCCACATCTGCACCCGGCTGAGCTTCCCGCCGGACTTGTTCAGGAACAGCTCCCCGGCGGGCGACTGGCCGCCGAACTTGAACTGGCGCAGCTCCATGTAGGAGCGGAGCGCGTCCAGGGCGCGCGCGTGAACGGGCACGATGCGCTCCTTGCCCCCCTTGCCGAAGACGCGCACCCAGCCCTGGTCCAGGTTGACCGATTCGAGACGCAGGGAGAGCAGCTCGGAGACCCGCAGGCCGCAGGCGTAGAGCAGCTCGGCCGCGGCCAGCGCGCGGTTCAGCGCGAAGTCCTGACCGGGCGGGTAATCCAGCAGCCGTTCCATTTCCTCGCGGCTCACCGAGGGAGGGATCCTGCGCTCTATGCGCGGAGAACGGAAATTAGCCGTGGGGTCCTTCTTTATCCTGCCTTCCAGCAGAAGGAAACGGTAAAAGGAACGGATGGACTCGGTCTTGCGGAATATGGTGGAGGCCTTGAGCCCCAGCTGGGACTTGAGCCTCCACAGGTAAGCCTCGACGGCGTCGGCGCCGGCGGCCAGCGGATCGGCCTTGCGGCCCTCCAGCCAGACGAGCCAGGCCGACACGTCCCCGGCGTAGGACTTGCAGGTATTGCCGGCCAGCCCCCTTTCCGCCGAAAGATGGCGGAAGAAGGAGGCGGCCAGCGGGCGGCGCTTCGCCATTATTTACGGGAGGCGGCTTTCTCTTTTTTCGCCGGCGTCTCGGCGCTCCCGGCGGTCTTGTCCAGCTGCCCGATCCCGTGCAGGAAACGTCCCCGCAGCGCGGACTCCAGCTCCGCCGCCTTGTCCTTGTTCTGCTTGAACCAGTTCTTGGCGTTCTCGCGGCCCTGTCCGATGCGCGTACCGGCGTACTCGAACCAGGTCCCGCTCTTCTCCACCAGGCCGGTCTCCACGCCCATGTCCAGCAGGCAACCCTCGGTGGAGATGCCCTCGCCGTTGATCATCTCGAACTCGGCCTGCCGGTAGGGCGGCGCCACCTTGTTCTTGACGACCTTCACGCGGATGCGCGCGCCGGTGACCACGTCGCCCTGCTTGAGCGTCTCGATCTTGCGTATGTCCATGCGCACGGACGAATAGAACTTAAGCGCGAGACCGCCGGTCGTGGTCTCGGGGCTGCCGAACATGACGCCGATCTTGTGGCGGATCTGGTTTATGAAGATAACCGTCGTCTTGGTGGAGGCGACTATCGAGGTCAGCTTGCGCAGCGCCTGGCTCATCAGCCGGGCCTGGAGCCCGACGTGCGAATCTCCCATCTCTCCCTCTATCTCCGCCCTGGGCACCAGCGCGGCGACGGAGTCGATCACGACCATGTCCAGCGCGCCCGAGCGCACCAGTTTCTCCGTGATCTCCAGCGCCTGCTCGCCCGAGTCGGGCTGCGATATAAGGAGATTATCTATATCCACGCCTATCTTCTTGGCGTAGAGCGGGTCGAGGGCGTGCTCGGCGTCTATGAACGCGGCGGCGCCGCCTTTCTTCTGCGCCTCGGCCAGTATGTGCAGCGTAAGCGTGGTCTTGCCGGAGGCCTCCGGCCCGTAGATCTCTATGACGCGGCCGCGGGGCATCCCGCCTACGCCGAGAGCCAGGTCCAGGGAGAGCGCGCCGGTCGGCAGCGTCTCTACCTTCATCCTGGAGGAGCGCTCGCCCAGCTTCATGATCGCTTCCTTGCCGAAACTCTTCTCTATCTGCGAGAGCGCCGCTTCCAGGGCCCTCGATTTCTCTTCTTTTACCATGTTGCCTCCGTTGAACTTTGTTTTACCGTCATGAATATCCTACGGGACCGGTGCGACAACGTAGTGTCGCACCCCCTTGAAATATTATGTTAACCAGAATTATAGTAAAACCGTAATCGCGGGTAAAGCGGCGGTATAAAACAAGGACGGCGCCCTTGCGGGCGCCGTCATACTGATCTTGGGAACCGTAATTACTTGCGCTTCCCTTTCTTCGCCTTCTTGACCGTCTTTTTGGCGACCTTCTTGGCGGTCTTCTTCTTGGCCACTTTCTTAGCGGCCTTTTTCTTGGCTTTAGGCATTTTTCAGTTTTCTCCTTGGCCCATTAGGGCTCGCATAGATTGTAGATGATGAAAATTGAAAATGCAATACCTTTTCCGGATTTTTTCCGGAAATTTTTTTCCGGCGCCCATTTTATATAAT
>JAVVFK010000189.1:0-4909 GCA_032251015.1 Elusimicrobiales bacterium | reverse complement strand
GCGGCAAAATGTTCCTGTCCATGGCCGGCGCGATGAGCACCGCGGAGCTGGGCATAACGCTCGCCGAGATGATACGCCGGGGCAAGATACACGGGATCTCCTGCACGGGCGCCAACCTGGAAGAGGACGTCTTCAACCTGGTCGCCCACGGCCAGTACGAGAAGGTCCCGCATTACCGCGACCTGAGCCCGGAACAGGAAAGGGAGCTGATGGAACGTGGTTTCAACCGCGTGACCGACACCTGCATCCCGCAGGACGTGATGTACCACATCGAGGATCACGTCGTTAAGCGCTGGAAGAACTCCGAGAAGACCGGCGACCGCAAATTCCCGCACGAGCATTTCTACGACCTCCTTCTCTCCGGCGACATAAAGAAGCATTACCAGACGGATCCCGCCGACAGCTGGCTGCTGGCCGCGGCCGAGAAGGGCCTGCCGATATACGTGCCCGGCTGGGAGGACTCCACTCTCGGCAACGTCTACGCGGCCAAATGCATAAAGGGCGAGCTCAAGCCCGGCACGATGAAGACCGGCATAGAGTACCTGATGCACCTGGCGGACTGGTACCAGAAGACCAGCCGCGAGACCGAACCCGGCATAGGCTTCTTCCAGATCGGCGGCGGCATCGCCGGCGACTTCCCCATCTGCGTGGTCCCGATGATAGAGTGCGACCTGCGCCAGGAAGTGAAGATGTGGGGTTACTTCTGCCAGATCTCCGACAGCATCACCAGTTTCGGCTCCTATTCGGGCGCGGTGCCCAACGAGAAGATAACCTGGGGCAAACTGGACGTGGACACTCCCAGGTTCGTCATAGAGAGCGACGCGACCATAGTGGCCCCGCTTCTGTTCAGCTACGTGCTGAACCACTGAGCGGAAGGCCCGATGAAGACAGCCGCGGCTTTCCTTCTCCTTCTGCTGGCGCCCTCCTGCGGGACGGCGGCGGACTTCCGCGACGAGACCATATACCTGGCGCTGACCGACCGGTTCGCCGACGGCGATCCCTCCAACAACGATATCTACGGCGACGAGTACGTCCCCGGGAACCTGCGTTACTACCAGGGCGGGGATTTCCGCGGACTGATGGACAATATCCCCCATATGAAGGACATGGGCTTCACGGCGGTCTGGATAACGCCCCCGGTCATGCAGCCGCCGGGACGCTACGTGAACTCGTCGGAGACCTACGACGCGGCCGGCTATCACGGCTACTGGGCCTGGGACTTTTCGAGGATAGATCCGCACCTGGAGTCGGAGGGCGCGTCCTACGCCGACCTCATAAAGCGGTTCCATTCGAAGGGACTTAAACTGATACAGGACGTGGTGGCAAACCACGCCCACGGCGGCGACACGCACCCGTCGGTGAAATGGCACGCGGAGAGGGGCGTGGTCCGCGGGCTGGGGCTCGGGTTCGATTATTATTCCGACGAGAAGGACTGGTTCAACCGCAAGGGGCCCGTCATCGCCGACCTGCTGGACTTCAACGACGAAAATCCCGCGACGGCGAAGTGGCTCACGGATATTTATCTCAAGTACCAGGCGATGGGCGTGGACGCGTTCCGGCTGGACACCGTGGTCTGGATGGGCGACGGGTTCTGGCGCGATTTCACGGGGGCGCTGCACGGGGCCAAAAAGGATTTTTTTATCTTCGGCGAGGCCTGGACCCGCGACGATTTCGATATGCTGGCCCGCTACAGCGATCTCGCCGAAGGCGACCCGATGAATTCGGCCATGAGTCTGCTCGATATGCCGCTCTCGGCCATGGGCACCTGGGGGCCGATGGAAGAGGTCTTCAAGGGAGGGGATTACTCCGCCGCCGACGCCGTCTTCGCGCACGACCATAAGTACAAGGACCCCACCTACCTGGTGACCTTCATGGACAACCACGACAAGCCGCGGTTCAACGGCACCGGGGAAGAGGGCCAGGGCACGCCCGCGTCGGCGGAGCAGTACTTCGACGCCCTCAACTTCTATTTCACGGTCCGCGGCATCCCGTGCGTCTATTACGGCACGGAGGTCAGGATGGCCGGCGGCAACGACCCGGACAACCGGCGGATGCTGGGCGCCGAAGGCATAAAGAAGGCGAAGAAAGATCCGGTCTATCACCACCTGAAAAAACTCAACGCCATGCGCCGCTCCAGCGCCGCGCTGCGCAGGGGCAAGCAGACGCTTCTGTCCTCTTCGCGCGATTCGTACGTGTTCAGGCGCGACTATGACGGAGAGACGGCGGTGGTGCTGCTCAACAAGGGCTCCTCGCCGGCGCTGCTCAGGGCCGGCGGCCTGCCCGCAGGCAGGTACCGGGATCTTTACGCCGGGCGGAAGGTCAGGGTCTCCTTCGGAGAACTGGCGGCCGAAGTTCCCGCCCACGGCGCGCGCGTTTTCGTCAAAGGCAAAGTGAAAGGACGGCCCTGGCGCCTGCCCGGCGGCCCCGAATACAAAGACTGAGGCGCATCATGATAAACCCCAACGAGATAGCCAAAAGGCGGACTTTCGCCATCATCTCCCACCCGGACGCCGGCAAGACGACGCTCACGGAAAAATTCCTGCTCTACGGCGGCGCGCTGCAGCTGGCCGGCTCGGTGACGGCCCGGCGCAAGCAGCAGAGTACCTCGTCGGACTGGATGGACCTGGAGAAGAAGCGCGGCATCTCGGTCAGCTCCACCGTGCTGCAGTTCGACTACGGCGGCTGCAAGGTCAACCTGCTCGACACTCCCGGCCACCGGGACTTTTCGGAGGACACCTACCGCGTGCTGATGGCCGTGGATTCGGTCATCATGGTGCTCGACGCCGCCAAGGGCATAGAGGCGCAGACGCTCAAGCTCTTCGAGATCTGCCGCATGCGGCAGATCCCGATCTTCACTTTTATAAATAAGATGGACCGCCCCGCCAGGGAGCCGCTGGAACTGCTCGACGAGATAGACAAGTCGCTGCAGCTGCAGACCTATCCCGTCAACTGGCCGCTGGGCTCGGGCTCCGATTTTAAGGGCGTCTTCGACCGGCGTTCGCGCGACCTGCACCTTTTCGAGCGCGTGCCGGGCGGCGCCTACCGCGCGCCGCTGACGGTGGTGAGGGACCTGGACAGGGAACTCGCCGGCAAGGCGGACGCCATATCCACGGCGCGGTTCCTGGAGGAAGTCTCCATGCTCGACGCCGTGGGCGACGAGTTCGACCGCGGGGCCGTGCTGCGCGGCGACCTGACGCCGGTCTTCTTCGGCAGCGCCGTGAACAACTTCGGCGTGCAGCTGCTGCTGGATAATTTCCTGGCCATGGCGCCCGAGCCGCGCCCGCAGTCCGCGCTGTCCGGCCCCGTGGCCGTGGACGACCCCCGGTTCTCCGGTTTCGTCTTCAAGATACAGTCCAATATGGACCCCAAGCACCGCGACCAGATCGCCTTCCTGCGCGTCTGCTCGGGGCGGTTCGAGCGCGACATGAAGGTCTTTAACGCGCGGACGAAGGAGAGCCTGCGCATCTCCAGCTCGCACAAGCTCTTCGGCCGCGAACGCGAGACCGTGGACGAGGCTTACGCCGGCGACGTGATCGGCATAGTCGGCCACGAGGAGTTCCGCATAGGGGACACCCTCACCGAGGACCCGACCATAATCTATCCCGAGGTGCCGCGCTTCCCGCCGGAGCATCTGGCCTTCCTGCATTGCGGCAACACGGCGCAGTTCAAGCGCTTCCGCGCCGGATTCGACCACCTGCTGCAGGAGGGAGTGGTGCAGACGTTCAATATCCCGGGCTCGCAGTCGCGCGTGCCGCTGCTTGGCGCCGTCGGGCCGCTGCAGTTCGAAGTGCTTCAGTACCGTCTTTCCAACGAGTACGGCGCCGAGGCGCGCCTGGAGCAGACCTCCTGGGAAGTCCTGCGCTGGCTGGGGAAAGATTCGGAGCCTGTCACCGGGGAGATGCTGCCCGCGGGGGCGCGCCTGGCCGAGGATCCCGACGGCAGGCCGGTCCTGCTCTTCGCCAGGGAATGGGACTGCCGGTATTTCCTGGAGCGCCATCCGAAAGTAATTCTGTCCAAACTGCCGCCCCGTTCCCCGGCCGAGCCGATCTGAGGCGTCATTTGCGTCGGCATGCGTTTTTTCCCGCGGCGGGGATGAACATGGTCGAGTCGAAATCCAGTTTCCGCAGTCCCGCGCCCAGATCCGATATCCTGGCCTTTTTGATCCGTGTTTTTTCACCCGGCGCCGCGGCGCACTTTACGAAATAGACCGGATGCCCGGCCGGGTAGGCCGCGCGCAGGTCTTGTGCTATCCTGGCGAAGAGCCCCTGCCGGTCGCCGCCCAGGCGGGCCCGGTCGGGAGAGAAGATCAGGACTGGTGCCGACGTGTTGACCGACCTTCCGGGGCCTTCCCAGGAGTGGGCGGTAGCCAGGAACAGGCCGGCGGGAGCGAGTTCGCCAAGCCCCAGGTCCGCTATCAGCGAATTCAGCGATGATACGGCCCTGAGGGTCCGGAAACCGGCCTTCATGCGCAGGCATTCCTCCTTTAGACGAGACGAGAACGCGCAGAGAAAAGCCGGGTCCCCGTAGTCCAGCACTCCCACTTTGCCGTGTTCCGGCAGCGCTCCAGCCGTCCTGGCGACGAGGGTCTCGAAAGACAGGCCGGTCAGTATCTCCGCCCCCGGCAGGAGGGACCTGAGCAACGCCGAACGGGCGCGCGTCGCGCTGGTTATGTAGACCTTGCGGCATTTCCTGAGCGCGGCAAGCGTCTCCAGCGTGATCTGTTCGGGGTAAAGACCGAAAGAGGCGAACACCATTTCTTTTTTCATTTTATTGTCCCGGACCGTATGCGCTATACTAAAATAAAAAGAGGCGCAAGGCAAAGGCCCCGGTTTAAAACCCGGTCAGTATTCCGGGCGGTCCGCGTTTCCTTGCGCCCGGGCGTAAAAAAAACGCCGTCCCGGAAAGGGAC
>JAVVFK010000188.1:1861-4932 GCA_032251015.1 Elusimicrobiales bacterium | reverse complement strand
GCGTTCCTGCCGGCGTCAGCCGCCGGGCGCCTTTGCGGCTTTTCCTGCGGACGGCGCTGCTGCTGAGCGGGTCTCTGCTGTCCGCCGCGGGGCGGCCGCTGCTGTCCGCCCTGGGCGGGCCTCCGGGGCGGCTGCGCCGCGTCTCCTCCCGACCCGTGCAGGGAGGAAGGCTTGATGTCGGGATGGGCCGCGACGCGCAGCGGCTTGCGTATGAGCTTTTCGATGGAGCGCACCATCTGCGCCTGGTCCGGGGTGGCGAAACTTATCGCGTGACCCGACTTGCCCGCCCGGCCGGTGCGGCCGATGCGGTGCACGTAATTTTCGTCCTCGTCGGGCAGATCGTAATTTATAACCACCTCTATGCCCGTGACGTCTATTCCGCGCGCGGCTATATCGGTGGCCACCAGGACGCGGTACTTGCCGCTCTTGAATCCCTCGAGGGCCTCTTTGCGCTGGTTCAGCGAGCGGTTGGAATGTATCTCCGCCGCGCTGTGGCCCATGTCGCGCAGGTCGCGGGCGACGCGCTTGGCGTGATGCTTGGTGCGCATGAAGAGAAGCACGGGGCCCCAGTGCTTGTCCAGCAGCTTGCCCATCAGCTCGTTCTTTTCCGTGCGGCTGGCTACGACGTAAAGCTCCTGTTCCACGCCTTCCGCGGTGGTCCCGGAGCGGGCGACCTCCAGCCGCAGGGGCAGTTTCATGTGCCGGGAAGCCAGCGACATTATGTCGTCCGGCATCGTGGCCGAGAACAGCATGGTCTGCCTGTCCTTGGGTACGCCGGCGAGGATCTTCTCTATCTGGGGGGCGAAGCCCATGTCGAACATCCGATCGGCCTCGTCGAGGACCAGTACGCTTATGTCCGAGAGCTTCACGGTGCGCCGCTCCAGGTGATCGATCAGGCGCCCGGGTGTGGCTATCAGGACGCGCGGCTGCTTGCGCAGGTCCTGCTGCTGGCGGCCTATGGACTCGCCGCCGATGAGCACCGAGGTCTGTATCCCGGCGGCGCGGGCGAACTTCTTAAAAACGTCGTTGACCTGCAGCGCCAGCTCGCGGGTGGGCAGTAGGATGAGGCCGCGGCCGGGAAGGGCCGCAAGGCGCTGGAGCATGGGTATCGCGAAAGCGATGGTCTTGCCCGTGCCGGTCTGGGCTATGCCGACCAGGTCCTTCCCCTCGCAGGCGGGAGGGATGGCCTTGTGCTGTATCGGGGTCGGGACCGTGAATTTGAGGCGGTCGAGTTCTTCGAGCAGCCTGGGGGCGATGTTGAGGCCGTAAAAGCCGGATGCGGGCGGTGTCTTTTGTTCTGTCATACTCAATTATCCCATATATAGGCGGCAATAGCCACGGAAAAATGCGGCCGGCGTTCAATGAAAAGCATTAACTTTGTATAATAGGGGCGGCGTAAAAGAATCAGCGGTGGAGGCAGCCTGACAAGGTTTTCTGCGGTCGCCACGGTCCTTTTGCTGATACAGGTTGGAACGGGGACACCATGCTGCATGGTGTCCCCCGCCGATGCCGCATCCCCCTCTCCTTCTGAACAGCTTTTCTCCGGAAACCTCCCATCCTCCCCTCCCGCGGCGCGGTATTATCCGTCTTATTCCGGGCTCTCCGGCGCACGGCTTTTCGACGCTCTCCACGAAGCCACCGGGATACCTAAGCCCCTGGGCGGCCACGATTATCTCAAAGCCAAGAAGTTCATGTTCTACCGCGCCGACAATACCGGCTGCGGCGGGCGCCCCGGCGTAGTCGCTTTCTATTCCCAGGTCTGCGTTTACGGCGACAGCGAACACGGCGGCGACTACGGGGAATCCGGAGACGTCAACGGCGACGGGTACTCCGACAACGGCATGAACGCCGAGCATATCTGGCCGCAGGGTTACTTTAACCAGGCGTACCCGATGAAGGCCGACCTCCATCACCTCGCCCCGACTTTCATCACCCCCAACGGCATGCGCGGCAGCTATCCTTTCGGCGTGGCCGGCGACGCCGTGTACTCCACCTCCGCCGGTTCGATACTGGCCGGTACGGGCGAGTTCGAGCCCGCCGACGCGGTCAAGGGCAACGTCGCGCGCGCCATGCTTTATTTCGTAACCCGCTACCACGACCGGAATATAGACGACGGCATGGACTACGAAGAATTCTGGACCGACCGGGTCCCGATGTTCCTCAGGTGGAACCGCCAGGACCCGCCGGACGCGGCGGAGCGCCGCCGCAACGACCTTATAGAGTCCTATCAGGGCAACCGCAATCCTTACATAGACGACCCTTCCCTGGCCGATCGCGTCGGCGAGACGGCTTTCGCCCGCCGCTGAACCGGCTCATCACTCACCTGAACCCCGCCACGGCGGTTTTTTTTATACCCTCCGCCCCCCTATGCTGAAAATTTGCCCAAAGGGCCTATTTTTCATCTGGGCCCTTTGGCCCTTGCGAAATAGGCATGATGGCATAGACTTTACTTGATAGCGGTCAATTTGACGCAAATCAGTAAATTGACGGAGGCAGTTTTGAACATTCTCATCAGGCTCTTAAGTTCAGCGGTTATAGCCGCCTTCCTCGTTTCGCCGCTCAAGGCACAGATCTCCCCCGCCCTCGACTCGCTCCAGGGCGCGGCATCCGTTTCTATATCCGAAGTCGAGGTCCCCGCCGCGGCCGGCGTGCCTTACGCTTCCGTCGTTTCCCCCGAACTGAAAGGCGAAGCGCTCTTCGCCTATCTGCATGAAACGGCCAAACCCTCCGAGTGGCAGAAAACCATAATAGGCTATACCGAGGCCAAGGGCTATATGTATTCCACGGTGGACAATATCGGTTGCAACGGCGGTCCCGGCATAGTGACCTTCTACTCGCAGGTCTGCGTCAACGGCAGCAGCGACAACGGCAACAGCTACCCTGAGCGCGGCGACATGAACGGCGACGGCGTGGTGGACCGCTTCATAAACGCCGAGCATATCTGGCCGCAGGGATATTTCAACAGCAATTACCCGATGAAATCCGACATTCATCACCTCTCCCCCACCTTCATGACCCCTAACTCCCGCCGCAGCAACCTGCCTTTTGCCGAGGTGGACAACCCCTATTAC